>JAYUBA010000289.1:0-2257 GCA_043741075.1 Frigoriglobus sp. | reverse complement strand
AGGGAGCGGGAAACGTAAACCGCTCCCTTGCGGTCGCGGCTCGTTCAAGCGCTTCGACATCGAGAAGTGCCGCCCAGGCGGTATACTGGCGGTATGGTCCGGCTCACGCGCGACGCCATCGACTACCACGCCCTCACGGACGCGGTGCGCACACCGCACTGCGGCGCGGTCGTGCTGTTCCTCGGCACCGTTCGCGACCTGACCGGCGACACGGTGACGGTGTTCCTCGACTACGACGCCTACGCCCCGATGGCCGAGAAGAAGCTTGGGGAGATCGAAGCCGAAGTCCGCCGCAAGTGGCCGGTCGGGGACGTGGCGCTGGTTCACCGCCTCGGCCGGCTGGAGGCGGGCGAGGTGAGCGTCGCGGTGGCGGTCAGTTGCCCGCACCGCGGGGACGCGTTCGACGCCTGCCGGTTCGCGATTGATACGCTGAAGGAACTCGTCCCGATCTGGAAGAAGGAGAACGCGCCGGACGGAACCGGGGAGTGGGTTCACCCGTCCGAAAAACCTGGAGCCTCATGAGCGCCCTACCGACCGTGTACCTCGCCCGCCACGGCGAAACCGAGTGGTCCAAGTCCGGCCAGCACACCGGCCGCACGGACCTGCCGCTCACCGGCCCCGGCGAGGAGTCCGCGAGGCTGCTCGGCACGCGGCTCGCCGGGCTGACGTTCGCCCACCTGTTCAGCAGCCCGCTGTCGCGCGCCCGCCGCACCGCGGAACTGGCCGGGCACGCGCCCGTCGTCGAACCGGCCCTCCTGGAGTGGAACTACGGCGACTTCGAGGGGCTGAAGAGCGCCGAGATCGCGGCGAAGCGGCCGGGGTGGAACCTGTTCCGCGACGGCGCGCCCGGCGGCGAGACACCGGCGGAGGTCGCGGCCCGCGTCGATGCGCTCGTCGCCCGGTTGCAGGCGCTGAGCGGCAACGTGATCTGCTTCGCCCACGGCCACATCCTCCGCGTCCTCGCGGCGCGGTGGATCAAGCACCCGGTCACGCTCGCCAGTTGTATGCTGCTCGACACGGCGAAGCTGAGCGTCCTGAGCTTCAACCACCACAACCTCGCCGAACCGGCGATCAAGGTGTGGAACTCTTGAAAGTGCTGCGTGATGAGTGATGAGTCAGGAACGGTGCTGCGATGGCCTCTTGGGTTGCTCGGCACGCAACCCGCGGCCCCCGGTCTGCACTCATCACTCATCACTCAGCACTCATCACTCCTGAACTCATCACTCCTGAAAGATTCCTTCGGTCGCGTCCACAACAACCTGCGCGTCTCGGTCACGGACCGGTGCAACCTGCGCTGCACGTACTGCATGCCGGAAGACGTGACGTTCCGCGACCGCTCCGAACTGCTCACATTCGAGGAGATCGCGGCGTTCGTGCGCGTCGCCGCGTCGCTCGGCGTGGACAAGATTCGGCTCACCGGCGGCGAACCGCTCATGCGTAAGGAACTGCACAAGCTCGTGCGACTGATCGTCGCAATACCGGGCATCAAGGACGTGGGGCTGACGACGAACGGCATCCTGTTGGAAGAGCAAGCCAAGCCCTTATTCGACGCCGGGTTGCGGCGGCTGAACGTGTCGCTGGACACGCTCGACCCGACGCGCTTCCGCGCGCTCACCCGCCGCGACGGTGTGGAGAAGGTGCTCGCGGGCCTGACCGCCGCGAAGCGGGCCGGGTTCGACCCGATCAAGATGAACGCGGTCGCCATTCGCGGCTTCGCGGAACACGATGTCGTGCCGCTCGCGCGCTACGCACGCGACCGCGGCTTTGAGCTGCGCTTCATCGAGTACATGCCCATCGGCGCGGACACGTGGGAGCGCGAGAAGGTGTTCTTCGCCCACGAAATTCTCGACCTGATCGGCCGCGAGGTGGGCGAACTTCTTCCCGCGAACACCGACCCGTCCGCACCGGCGCTGGAGTACAATTACACCGACGGCCGCGGCACCGTGGGGCTAATCGCGTCGGTGTCGCGGCCGTTCTGCCGGAACTGCAACCGCATCCGGCTGACCGCCGACGGGAAACTGCGAAACTGCCTCTTCGCGCTCGACGAAACGGATGTGAAGGGCTTGCTCCGCGTGCCCGCTATCGACGAACAGGGGATCGCGAACGCCCTCCGACGCAGCGTGTGGGCGAAGTGGGCGGGGCACGAGATCAACGCCGCGACGTTCGTGAAGCCGGACCGCACCATGCACGCCATCGGCGGCTGAAGCCGTTCGTCCGTCCTTGTGGTGCGGGCGTCCCGCCTTCATCCGGTAAGTTG
>JAYUBA010000288.1:0-7557 GCA_043741075.1 Frigoriglobus sp. | reverse complement strand
CCTGGCGGAGCGCCTTCTCGACGGCCGCCCGCGCGTCGCGCGGCAGGGCCGCCAGGACCGCGTACGCCGCCTCCGGGTCGCCGATGTCGGCGGCGGTTGTTGACGCGGTCGCGTCCGGCGCGTGGAGGCGGAAGAGGTCGAGCAGGAGCGGTCCTGGGACCCGCCGGAGCATGTCGCGGGGGGTGAAGTGGCGGGCCATGAGGCGGCGGCTCCGTTGGTGGCTATCAGTACACTATCACAGCCTACCACCGGCCCTCACGCCCGCCCAACCCGAATTGTTCGCCCTCGCGGGTCGCCCGGTGGTCGCGGCCAATTTCCGGCGCTAAAACCGCTACAATCGGCTGGATACTCTGCATCCGGCTTCGTGAACGGTGTGCCCGTACCCGAGGGCGGGCCTGAGGACGCCGCGGCGGCGTCACACAGTGGTGATGAAGAACTTGGTCGGCCTGGATCACCGGATGTTCGCGGAGCGAGGACGGGGAGCCACCAGATAGTGAGTATTGCCTCGGACCGCGTGGTCGATACTTCGCAGCGACTCGACTGCACTACTCCTCGCCCCCCTCCGCAACCGCCTCGGCGGCCCGCCGCACTTCTGGCAGGGGGTCGTCTGCGGCCGCCGCCAGCCACGCCCTAACGGCAGGGGCGTCGGCCTGGCCGTGCTCGGACAGGCTCCGCGCCAATCGGGCCGTGAGTTGTCGCAGGCGCGGCACGTCCTCGTACCGAATGCCCCCGCCGATCCCCTTCGTTTCCCGGTAGGCAAGTTCTCCGAGCAGGTATTCGAGCCCCACCAGCAGCGGCTGAACGAACTTCTCGTCAGGGTTTGGCCCGAGCCGGCGCAAAACGTGGTGCGCGGCGTCGAGAGACTCGGCCAGCGTGTCAGGCCGGCGGAACGCCACGGCCGTCCCCACCTCCCGGATGAGGTCGGGCGGCACGCGAGGTAGGCGGGGGAAGCGGATCTGAGCCGCCTGGGTGCTGGACTGGACCCAGAAGACGAGGCCGCGGAGGGCGGACAGGACGAATTCCCGCCCTGGGTTGGCGAACTCCCGGCGCAGCCCGGAGGCGACCTCCCCGACGCCGCCCGGCCGAAGCCAGAGTGTCGCGGGGAGTACGGACCCGACCGGCAACTTGGCCGTCCTGACTTGCTCGATCCAACTGAGGATGCGAGGGGTTAATTTTCTCCGCCCCCTCACGCGGGGCAGGATCACCGTCCGCACCACGTCGCACAGAAGGCTGAGGTGTTCATCGGAGGTGCCGCCGAATAAACGGCGAGCGAAGGCGACGCTGTCCGCCGGATCGGCGACTTCGCAGGCGTGGGCCGCCCACCACGCCTCGACAATTGTGAAGAGTCGGTCGGCCTCCTCGGCCGTCCAGTCGATCAAGCGGCCGGGGGCGTCGTCCCCGCGGAGGTGCGGCAGGGCCGTGACCTTCAAGAAGAGTCTCAGCGTCACCTCGGTCCAGACTATCCCTTCGTGGACGTTCGCGGTCGGGGCCGAAAGGAGGGACGCTTTGACGCGGTCGATCGGCTTTGCCCCGGCCGGCGGCGGCAAGTGGAGCGCGAACCACGGGGTCGACAGCCCCCACGCGGCGGAGGGGAGCCCGTACTCGTTTAACTCCTCGGCCCAATACACCCGCCCCAACTTCCGGCACTCTTTACCCGTCAAAGCCGAGTTCACCGCGAGAACATAGAGCCGGGTGAAAGCCAGCACCTTCAGATATCGCAGGGCGGTCGAGGTAAGGTGGAAGAGCCGAGCCTTGACCGCCTTCCACTCGTGCCCAGCGAACTTCAGCGCGGGCCGGCCCAAGGCGTCGATCGCCATCTCGGACGGCTCGGGCCAGTGGTCCGCCATGCGGACCGCGAAATCCGGCTCGCCCGGAAGCGGGAGTAGGAGCAGCTCCAGCACGCGGCGTTCGACTTCCGCGGGCGAGGATGTCGCGATCAGACTCTTGTAGAGCTGCTTGACGTGCTCGTAACCGCTGACACTCGCGGCGACTTTCGGGTTTTTGTAAAGCGTCGCTGCCAGGAGCCACGAGTCGCTCAAGGCTTCGTCACCGTTCCGCGTCAGCAGTCGGGCTAGGATGTCCGCGCCGGTCTTGAGCAAACTCTCGGCCCGCTCCCCCCGGTCGGTTCGCGGGAACTTGTCTGCCAGATTCGACACCGCCTGGTCGATCGCCCTCCGGGCCGACGCCATCATGCCAGCGACAACTTCGACCGGCAGCGCCGCGACTCGGTGGCGACTCAGATAACCGTTAACGAGCTTCTCTTCACCCAGGCGGAACATCAGACTCGTCGTGCGAACAGCGTCGTGTTCTGCGAACCACTCGGCGACACGGAGCAGTGTCTCTTTGCCGATCGACACCACGCCGAATTGGGGTGGCCGTGCGGCCTCCTCGGTCAGGCGGAGGTACTGGTAGGCCGGCAGCAACTTGCCGAAGACCTGCCCGCCGGAGTGCGTCGATCGGGTCGCGGCACCGGGCTGGAACGCGGCGGTCACTTCACCCTGCGGCTCCTCGCAAGGGACGGGCTGGTCGAGCCGGCTTTCAAGATAGTCGGTGATCTCCTCCGGGCTGCACCCGTGCGGGGCGAGTTGCCGGTAGCGGCCGCGGGCGGCGGCCCGTTCCGCCAAATTGTCGGCCACGGAACCTGAGGCGAAAATGTCCGCGTTGCGACGGAGTGCCAGTACGAGCGACAGCGCCCACCCCTCCCGCGAGAGTTCGGGGATGCGCCCCTGGTTGCCCGTCTGGAGTCGGCCCAGCGCCCCCTCGGCCACGACCAACGCCTCGCCCGCCCGGCCAACTTCGGCCAGTACCGCGGCGCGGCGGACGGCCCAGAACGGGTCGCGGGCGTCCTGGGGCCATTCGGCCATCCGGTCGCAGGCGGACTGGTCGGCCAAGTTGCCGAGGGCGAACAGGCACCGCTCGTAGCAGAGCCGGGCGCGGGTGTCGCCGTCGAGATCGCTGATTCGGTTGACGCGCCGGGACCATTGCTCGAACGGCCCCGCCTGGCGCTCCTCCCGGTGGCTGCGCAGTAGCCCGAACGCAAGTTCGAGCCACCGGCGGCGGATCGCCGCCCAGTCGTGTTCGGTCGCGGTCGCAGCGCTCAAGGTCAATGTGGCGGCCGGCAGGTCCGTGACGTCTTCGGGGAACGGGTTGACTGCCTCCAGCGCTTGCTGGTAGGCGGGTAGCAGGTTCGACCAGATGGGTAGGAGCGCTGTTTCCAGCCGCCAGTTCAACTCTGACAGGGCTTCGAGCCGCTGCGCCGGAGTCATGTGCGGGAGTGTCACAAGAACGCGTTCCGGCCACCGCTCTGTGTTGAACCACAAGTTGTGCCGTACTCCGGAGGGAGCGACCAGCCACCCCGGGTAGACGGACCTGTTGTGCCGCCACAGCGTGATCACTTCGAGCAACCCGTCGACGATCTGCTCCGGGGTGGCGGCCTTCGAGGTCGCTCGGTCCGGGGGCTTCCGCGGCTCTTCGACGGGCGTCGATCCGGCTGCCGACACGCCACTGACAAGATGTCCGACGCCAGCGGCCGCGCCGCGCTGGGGGGTCGGCCATTCGAGTGGGCTGTATGGACGGCCCGCCGCTAGGGTTCGCAAGAGCCAGCCGAGTGCCTCCCGGTGCCTCGCGGCCGCATCCGGGTGGCGGTCCCGCGGGAACAGCGGGGACAGGTCGATCGGCGTCACGTTGCGGGCGTTCAGCAGCAGGCGCTGCGAGCCGGACAGATCGAGCAGCCCGCACAGGTAGACGTTCGGGGCGTGGCCGCCGAGGTGGTCGCGGACCCACCCGGTCCAGTACAGGAAGTTCGGGTCGTCCCCCGAGAAGCCCAGCAGGCAGACGGCGTTCTCCATGACCGCCTGCTGCGCGAGGTTGACGAACGGGGCGAACTTCCGCGGGTACGTCCGGAAGTCCTCCTCGGTCAGCACGAACGGCCGGTTCGACGGGAGCGACCCGTGCAGCTTGACGATCCGGGGGCGGGCGGCCCCGGGGATCTCCTCGGGGCAGCGGACGACGGAGTACCGCTGCCCCAGGCCCTCGGCGGCGGCGCGCTCGAGCAGCGTGTCGTAGTTCGTGGTGAGGACGTCCGCCCAGGGGAGTTCGAGCAGGGAGCGGTGCAGCCCGCCGGGGGCGAACTCCCCGTCGGGCGTCGCCTCGAGGATCAGGTCGTCGAGGGCGGGGCGGCCGAACGTTACCGCGAACTCCTCGGCCAGCCGCAGCGCCGCACTCGTGGCCGACGCCTGGCCCCTGAGTGCCTCCCGGTGACGGTCGGCGGCTCGGCCCGGCGGGTAGAGCCGGTCGATGAGGAGGCGGGCCAGGTCGGACCACACGGGCATCGTCGCCCCGCCGGCTCGCCGCGGCTCCGCGTTTCGGCTCATGCCGGCACCGACCATGACCGCGGCCCGGTCGGCCCAGAGCGCCCGCCGGACCGCCTCGACGTGTTGGGCATCCGGGAAGTGCGCCGCGGTAATGTCCATGACGACACTTTTCTCAGATAAATGTCAATTATAGAGTAGGGTTGTATCTACGGAGGCGTGCAGAGTCCTGTAAGTCGCTCCTACGCTTTTGCCACGTGAATGAGGGCTGCATGGGGTGTAGAATCGTACCGCGGCCGGGGCCGATCTCTTGGTCGTCGTCGGTAGTAGGATGGTGCTGTGGACGTACCCGCTCCGACCGTTGAAATTGGCTGCCATGCTCCTACCGCTCAAGGCCGCGCCCATGCTCGCACTGTTCGCCGCCGTGTTCACCGCCCCTATCGTCGCCCGCTTCCGGAACCTCCTTATCGCGGCGCTCCTCACGCCCGGCCGCCGCACCGTCTCCGGCGTCCTCCATACGCTCGGGCACCTCTTCGACGTCTGGCGGAAGGCCGGCTGCGCGTGCGAGCCGCCCCAGAAGCCGGTCAAGCCGATCGCCCGGCAGCGGAGCATCGACTCGGACATGGTGGTGATCTGGTGGGGCAGCGGCTCGAAGTTGGAGGTGCGGACGGCCATCATGGGGTCGAAGAGGAACGCGAGGTCGATGCGCTTGGCCTCGCAGGCGAGCTGGAACCCCGCCCCGTCGCCGTCGTAAAGCCCAAGGCCGCGTGGCGGTGACGAGCGCGACGCGCAGGCCAGGTCGGAGTAGCGGGTCACCGTAGCGGTGCGGCCGGCGGCGGCGTAGACGTAGTCGACACGCTTCTCGGACACCGCGTAGCCGCCGGGGCCACCCGCTGGGTGACGCGCGTCAGCCGCCCGTCGGCGTCGTAGGCGTACGCCCATGTCCCGTCCGTGCCCAGGCGGTTGCCCGCCGTCACGGTCGTGCCGCCCGACGTGCGGTTGCCCCCCGCGTCGTACGTCACCGCCGCCCCGTTGTCGCCGGTGAGCTGGTCGCCCGAGTCGTAGCAGTACGTCCGGGCCACGCCGTTGACCGTATCCGATGTCAGCTACCCTTAGGCGAACAAAGTGCGGTCGAAAGCGTTTGCTTTTTTCGTTCGCCACGCGTAAGGACAAGCCCTACTACCTACAATCCAGGAGGCGAACATTATCCCAAACTTCCAAGCCCTCTATGAATAACGCAATTTATATTATAACATATCTAAATTTTTGATGTCAACTAGACTTTGCCGGGCCGTAGGCAAATCGGACAATGTAATTGTCCACTCGGATATTGCATCGCCGTCTATTGAAATAATTTCTCTGTCCAACAGCGATTCATATCGAATAAATACATGATCAACAATAAACGTCGAGTGAATTAACAAGTGCTGCTGGATTTTAACCGACCCGTCACTTACCGGGTATAAGACCCATGCAACAAGATTTGTAAATATTTCAGGATCATGAATCGAGGTAACCAGCATAGCCGGTTGTCGATAATCTATAATTCGAGATATGGCTGACACCCACTGTGAAATATAGTCAGATAAACTCCAGTAATCCAATGGAAGTGAACACGTTTCGTGTTCACCGTCGAAGTAAAAGTTGACATTTACCAGTTGGCCGGTTGGGCCTTCTGTTTCACTTTTATCGAAGGTAATGATCAAAGACATTATCATTTCCCAATTTTGTTCAGGTCATTGTCAAGGGTGGCTATGCGTTGGCCTCGTTTGTTAAATTGCTTCCACCCTCCACCAGTATGAACGGTATTGTCGGGAGAAAAATAGCTCTTGCCGTCAGTAAACACAAGTTGGCCATGCGAATCCAACCCAGGATTTGCTACTTCAGTCCACCCATTGGCTGACGCAGCTTCTCTTGCCTGAGGACCCGTCATTCTGTCAACGGCACGCGATGGCAACTGAGGTTGTACTGTGGTGGGAGCGGCCGGTGCAGGCCGTTCTGCAGCCGCCAGTGCGTTCGCCTCTTGCTCTAACCTGATCGCCTTTTCAATGTCTCCCGCCTTCAGCGCCTCCTCCGCCTCCCTGAACAGGCGCTGGACCGCCGTCTCGGTGTTGTGCACCAAGATGCCGAGCGGCCCGACCGCATAATACGGGTGCCCGAGGACTGAGAGGTTGTGGACCGTCAGGCGGTCGGCGCGCGACCCGATCCCCCGGACTGTCAGACACCGCCCGGTAATGGCATAAAGCTGGTCGCCGACGCGAAGCCTCTGAGAATGGACCCAACGGCCGGGCAGCGACAACCCGCTGTCCTCGTACGCGTCCCGGAATTTCAGCTGCGGCCGGTCAGACAGCCCGTCCCCCTCCATGACCCAAATCGGGTGATCCGCCGTGACCTCGAGTTGGCTGCCGTCGTCACAGTCCAGCGTTAAGACTTCCCCCTCGTACTCCGCCGAGTCACGCACCGCGACCTGACAAACCACCCACTCCCCGGTGCGAAAGTCGAACGACCGGACCCGATCCCCCGGTTGGACGGCCTCGATCGGTTTGACCCCCAGTTCCGTGACGACGACGGTGCCGGTAGGGAAGCAGTTGGGTTTCGGAGTCACAGGAGTCCGCTTGGCCTGTGCCGGAGCCTCCGGGCACCTCTCCGTCGCCGGCCCGCGGGGTCGTGGCGCGCTGCCCTTGGGTATCATGGGGCTAATGGCCCTACCGGCCAGCCACGTCATGATCAACTCGATGGTGGCCCTTCCCAATTCCTCGCCGACGCGGCCCTCCCGCCACGCCTCGCCCGCCTCATCGACGCGGATGCTCGGCCCCAAGAGGGTACGCCACTCGGAGGTGGGCACGCTCGGGCCGAAGAAGATCTGGCGGATGGAGTCCTTCCGACTCGGGAGGAGCGAAGTCGGGTCGAAGCCCTCTAAGGGAACGCCCGGCCCCAGTAGGCCCCTCCCGAACCGCTTCAGGTTGGTCCAGACGGACTCAGCCGTGACCGTCGATCGAACGGCGTCGATGCCCGTGACGGCTGCGCCTCGGGCGCGCCGCATGACTTCGCTCCCGACGGACCGAACCGCATCAACAGCTTGCCGAACGCCATCGACCGCGTTCCTGACCTGGTCCTTGTTAATTCCACCCTTCAATATTGAGAGCAGCGACCAGTCCATCCCGCTGGGGTCCGTCCTGCCCGTCGCGTTGTTCCCGGCGTACCGGTGCAGGTTGGCGTCCCCGGCCGCGAACCCGGCCGGGTCCTC
>JAYUBA010000287.1:0-2262 GCA_043741075.1 Frigoriglobus sp. | reverse complement strand
GCGAAGCCGCAAGCGGCTCTCGCACCGACTCCCCCTTCCCTTCAGGGAGGGGGGCCGGGGGGGTAGGTCTCTTCGCATCGGCCCCCGCGGCCGGGGTCGCGGAAGTGCTGATCGACTGCCCCGAACACATCGACAGCCCGACGCTCCTCTCGGACGAGCAGTTCGCCGACGTGTTCCGCGCGTACCGCGAACGAATGACCGCGCTCGCGGCCGACCCGCGGTTGGCGCACGTCGCGGTGTTCAAGAACGTCGGGGCGGAAGCGGGCGCGTCGCTCGGCCACACGCACTCGCAACTCATCGCCACGTCCGTCGTGCCCGCGCTCGTGCAGTCGGAACTGACCGGCGCGGAGGCACACTTTGCCCGCACCGGCCGGTGCGTCTTCTGCGACATCGTGGAACAAGAACTGGCGGACGGTTCGCGGGTCGTCGTGCGGTCCGCGAATTTCGTTGTCGTGGCCGCATTCGCGCCGCGGTTCGCATACGAGATGTGGGTGCTGCCGGTCCGCCACGAATCGCGGTACGAGGCGATCGCGGACGCCGCCGCGGGGGAACTCGGGGTGCTGCTGAAGCGCGTCCTGCGCGCGCTGGACGCGGTGCTCCATTCGCCCGCGTACAACTGGTTCCTACACACCACCCCGCCGCACGCGGGCGACCCGCCGCACTACCACTGGCACCTGGAAATCCTGCCGCGCACGGCGCGCCCGGCCGGGCTGGAGTGGGGCTTCGGGTGCCACATCACGACCACCGCCCCGGAGCGCGCTGCCGCGGAACTCCGCGCCGCGTTGCCGCCGGGTGCGTGAGCGGTAGTCTGAAGGCGGGCAGGTGAACCCCGCTCGCCACGAGACACGTCATGCGCATCGGCATCTTCGGCGGCACGTTCGACCCGGTTCACATGGGCCACCTGATCCTGGCCGAGCAGTGCCGCGACCAGGCGAAGCTCGACGAGGTGTGGTTCCTGCCGAGCTACATCCCGCCGCACAAGGCGGGCGTGGGCGTGACCCGCTTCGAGCAGCGGTGCGACATGCTCGAACTGGCCGTCGCCGGGCACCCGGCGTTCCGCATCGACCGCATCGAGAAGGAACTGCCGGAGCCGAGCTTCACGGCCCGCACGCTCGCGGAGTTGCACGCCCGCCACCCCGGCAACGAGTTCTTCCTGCTGATGGGTTCGGACTGCCTCCCGGACCTGCCGGGCTGGTACGAGCCGCGCCAGGTGATCGAGCTTGCCGGGTTGGTGGTGGTGCCGCGGCCGGGTGTGATGCTGTGGACCGCCGAGCGGCTGGCGAAGGCGCTGGGCGTGGACGTGTCCGCGGTGCGGTTGCGGTTCGTCGCGTGCCCGATGATCGAGATCGCCAGCCGCGAACTGCGGCGCGCGGTCGCCGACGGCATGAGCGTCCGGTACATGGTTCCGCGGGCGGTGGAAGAGTACGTCCGCGAGCGCAAGCTCTACACCGCGGGGGCGTGACATGACGGAAGCAGAATGGCTACGATGCACAACCAACCCAGCGATGATGCTGGATCAGTTCAGGAATCAGCCCGGCAATCGAAAGCTCCGGTTGATTGCCATCGCCTGTTGCAATCGCCTCCTCTCTCGTATTACTGAATCGCACCAACAAGCCTTTCTCGCGGCCATCACGCTCGCTGAGAGATTTGTGGAGGGACAGGTGACAGACGAGGAGCTGATCGCGGCCTACGTTGATGCCGAGTTCGGCCCACGAATTTGGGAAGTCACCATTGCAAATCATTCCTGTAATCCGGAGGCACGATGGGCGGCTCGGAAGGCGGTGGTCTCGGTTGCTCGGTTCGTTAGCCACAGGTCGCTCGACGGCCGTTCAGAACGGCGAGGAGAACTTCGCCTTCTATCCGAGACAGTTCGCTGTGTGCTCGGGAACCCGTTCCGCCCGGTGGAGGTCGATTCGACGTGGCTCACGTCGGACGTACTTCTGCTGGCCGGCGGCATCTACGACGAGCGGGCGTTCGACCGGATGCCGATCCTCGCGGACGCGCTCCAAGACACTGGGTGCGCGAACGACGACGTGCTGAACCATTGTCGCGGTGACGGGCCGCACGTCCGCGGGTGCTGGGTCGTCGATTTGCTGTTGGGGAAGGGGTAAGTTTGAAGACCCCCCACCCGTCGGCGAAGCGCCGCCGACCTCCCCCCCTTCAGCATTGGTCTCAACACGTCGGCTGTATGATCGGAGCACTGTGCGAACAGTGGCAAGTGACGTTTCAGGAGTGCGTCGGGGTCGTCTGGACCATCACGGG
>JAYUBA010000286.1:0-7559 GCA_043741075.1 Frigoriglobus sp. | reverse complement strand
GTGAGCGACGGACGATGCGGTCCGTCGCTCACGCGTCCGGCTCGTCGGAAACGAACCGCCGCCCGCTACTTCCCCTTCTGGAACTCCTTGCGCATCGTGCGGACGTTCTCCTGCACCGCGATCGGGAGCTTCGAGCGCAAGAGGTTCGCCCCGTCGAACCAGCCGGTCGGCTCGGCGAAGACGATGTGCTGCTCCACGAACAGCGCGCCGGCCGGTTCCGCCAACTTGGTGATCTTGAAGTACATCGCGGCCCCGCTCCACGGGTTCGCGTCGCCCGCCTTCACCTGCCCGCCGGGCTTGGTGATCGAGCGCCACTGGTTCGGGTAGTCCTTGTCGTTCAGGAACCGCGGGTCGATCTCCGCACCGGCCACCACCGACTCGCCGTTCCGGCTCCACATCGCGTGCCCGGCGCCGCCCAGCCGCACCTTCTCCAGGAAGTCGAACTCGAAGTGCCCGTAGCCCTCCCGCTTCTGGTTTCCCTTCGGAAGCACGATGTTCCGCTTGGCGAGGTCCGCGTTCGTGAGCGGTCCGCCCTTCCCGCCGCTGCCCTTGTTCGCGCTGGTCAGTTTGTCGAGGAACTTGTCGTCGTCCAGGAGTTTGGCGTCACCGTAGGCGACGAACCACACGTCCACGCCGCGGGCCGGCGCCTTCGGATCGCCGCCGGCGATGTCGCGGATCTTCATCAACTGCGGGGCGACGACCGACTTGCGGGTGAACTCGTCGTAGCTGTAGTCGGTGCCGATGAGCGCCTTGAGGGCCGCGGTCTGCTTGGCCGCGTCGAGGCCGTCGGGCATCGTCGGCGCGGGGAACTTGACCTTGTCCTTCGCGCCCACGTCGAGGCCGGCGTCGAGCAGGTTCTTGTACAGCGGGTTCTGATCCTCGTGCCGGGCCGGCGGCTGCGCCGGGGCGGTCGCCAGCAGGACGAGTGCGAGTGCGGTCATGGGAAGTCGTCCTCAAGGGGTCGTGGTCAGCGAAGTCGTGCCGCTCACCCCGGCGGCAGAAGTTTCCGCAGGCCGTCTTCGAGGGCGCGGGCGTCGTCCGGCGCGAACTTCGTCTTCCCCGCCGGGGCCGACAGGTCCGGCGGGAGCGCCACTTCTAACCGGTGCGGGGGCAGGTCGTCCACCCCGAAGGCCAGTTCGTTCGGAATGCCGATCGCGTTGAACTCCGCCGGGTCCGGGATCAGTTCGGCCTCGTCGATGGTGTTCGGGTGCAGCAGCACCGCCCGCGTCAGATCGGAGCACCCGCCGCCCTCCGCGCCGAGGCGCCACGCGAGCACGTCGAGCCGGCCGGTCGGCGGGTCCACCAGCAGCGCGTACCGGTACCGCACCATCCGGTTCTTGTCCCCGCACCGGAACGTGACCGGCGTGTCGAGAAGTGCAAACGTCGGGCCGTGGAGCACCACCCGCGCCTGCTCTTGAACCTTGTAACCGGTGTCGAGGGTCATCTTCTGGAAGAGGTCGAGGCCCGGGCCGAACCGCTCCGCCGTGGCGGCCGTGAGGACCGTGTCGCGGCCGTTCGCGGTCGCGCCCAGCCCCAACCCGATCGCGCGGAGCCGGTACCGCGTGTGCGGCCCCTGCCGCTCCGGCACCACATCGGCTACGAACGCGGTGAACATCCACGTCACCCGGCGGATCAGCCCGTCGCGCCCGACAAACGTGTTGTCCGGCACCCGCGGAATCTGGTCGCCCCGCACCCGCGGCAGGCTCTTGATGACGAGGTGCGACCACCCGTCCGGCGGGCCGCGCTCGACCACGGTGCCGGGCGCGATCGCCTCCGGCGGCTGGGCGGTCACGTCGTAGTCGTCGGCCCACGCCGGCGGCGCGACCGTCGGCCGGAAGGTGCGCACCGCCAGCCCGCCCGCGGCGAGCGCGACCAGCCCGACCATCGACAGCACCAAAACCACGCGGACCCGTCTCATGCGTCCCCCACAAGGAGCGCAGGTGAGGATACCGGACCGGACGCGCGGGGGTAAGTGGGCGAATTGCGGCGGGTGGGCGAATCGACGGGAGCCGGTCACCCCCTCGGGGGGCGACTGCAAGCCCGGATGAATCGCGGCGAAGCAAACGCCCGAATCGAATTCCGGAATTGTTCTTGCGTCACCACATCCTCTCGAAGTACATTCTACTCCAACCTCAAAATTACTGCGTCGGCACAACGTAGTGTGCCTCGGATGTGAATATTCATCCGCCGGTCGAATTTATTCTTCGTAAAAGCGAGCTGGACGCTCAAAATGATGTGGACGCCGAATTGAGGCGACGAGAGACTATCGGTGTGGCTGAATCGTTCCCGTGACGAACTCCGTCCCCCCCTCAACTTTGCGAGGCCGTCGATGAACTTCCGCCCAACCCTGTTCCAGTTCGAGTCCCGCGAGAACCCGAGCGTCCCGGTCATCGACCCGATCGCGACCGGCGGTATCGTGCCGTCATCGACCGCTCCCGCCCTGACCACCACGACCCCCCCGACCACCACGACGGTGATCGTGACCCCCACGACCACCACGACAGACCCTCTGCTGGCGAACAACACGATCTACAACGTGCCGCTCGTCCCGTGACGTAGCCGCCGCAACGAAACGAACGACCCCGGTCAGAAGACTGACCGGGGTCGTTCGTTTCGTTGCGCGGCGGCGAGTTACTTGTACAGGCTCAGGGCGGCCTGCTGGATTTCGAGGAAGTCGCGGAAGTTGCGGAGCGAGTCGAGGTCGGAGTCGGTGGCCATTCCCTTCACGTCGCCGTACCCCTCGCGGAGCGCCTGGCGGAGCAGCGCGATCGCCTTCGCGCGGTCGTCGGCGTTCTTCACAGACGTGAGCGAATACACGGCCGCGGCTAGGTAGGTGATCTCCGGGTCGTCGGAAAGGAGCCGCGCCCGCTCGATCTCCTTGTGCGCCTCGGCGCGCCGCCCGAGCCGCCCGAGGACGAGTGCCCGCCCGGCGACCGCCGGTGCATACTCCGGGTACAGTTCCGCCACCTTCGTCGCGACGACGAGGGCCGCGTCGAGGTCTTTCAGTTGGTCGGCCAGGACGTGCGCCTGGTTCTGGAGCGCGCCGAGCGACCGCGGGTTGATCTCGATCGCCTTCTGGAAGTCGGCCAGTGCGCCCTTCGGGTCGGTCTTGATGCGGGTCCACCCGCGAACGAGGTAGTCCGACTCCGACTTCAGCACGGCATCCTTCGTGGCCGCGCGGTCGGTCGCCGCGCCGGCGCGGTCCCCGCGGGCGTCGCGCACCTGCGCCCGGACGAAGTGAACGAACAGCGCCGGCGAGCCGCGTTCGAGCGCCGCGCCCAGGTCCGATTCGGCCCCGGCGAACTTCGCCGCCGATTCCTTCTCGCCGTCCCTTTCACCCGCCTTCGTCGCGCCGAGCCGGTAGCGGGCGAGCGCCCGATAGCGGTACGCGTCGGCGTGGTTCGCGTCGAGGGCGATGGCCTTGGAGAACTCCGCCTCGGCGAGTGCCGGCTTCTTGATGAGGACGTAGATGATGCCGCGCTGGTACGCGGGCCGCGGGTCGGTCGGGAGCAGCACGCGGGCCGCGTCGTACCGCTCGAGGGCGCGCTGGTACTGGCCCGCCTGCTGCCGGCAGTACGCGAGGCAGAAGTGCGCCGCCGCGTGACCCGGCTGGGCGGTGACGACGCGGTCCAGGAGCGGGACCGCCTCGGCGTAGCGCCCTTGTGCGAGTGCGGCCGAGGCGTCGAGGAACAGGTCTCGTGGTTCCGGTGCCGGCTCGGCGGGCGCGCACGCGTTCGCCTCGAACGTCTCCCCGGCGGCCGGGGCGATGGCCGCGGCCTGCCGGTCGGCGAGCGGGGGCGGCGAATCGCCGAAGCACGCCCGCGCCGCGGCGTTCAGCTTCCACGCCTCCGCGACGATCTCGCGCCGCTCCGGCTCCGGCCGCGCGCCGGCCTCTTCCCATTTCGCTTGCGCGAGCAGGATCATCAGTTCGCCGAGGTCGCCGGCGAGCGCGCCCCGCTCCGCGTCCGTCAGTCGCCGCACGTCGGGGCGCTTCTGCCAGTCCGCGGCGCCGGGCAGGCCGTAGCCCGCGAGCAGTTCGGTCGCGCGCGTCGCCCCGCGCGCCCGCGCGTCGGGGTCGTTCGGCAGCACGAGGTCGAGGCGCGTCGCGTCGAGGGCCGCGTGCGCCCCCTTCGCGCGCTCGACGGCCTCGTACCGCGCGGTCGCCTCCGCGCGGCGGTGGAGGGCACCGCCCAGACCGAACGCCAGCCCGACGACGCACGCGGCGGCGAGGCGCAGCGGCACGCCGGGGTTGCGCCGCCGCCACTTGCCGAACCGCTCCCGCGCGGACCGTTCGCGGGCGTAGAGAAGCGGCAGGTCGGCGAGGTGTCGGGTCACGTCGGTCCGCAGTTCCTCGGCGGTCTGGTAGCGGTCGGCCGGGTCGGGCGCGAGCAACTTCCGCACGATCGCTTCGACCGCGGGCGTCACGTCCGGGTTGAGCGGGCGGAGCGCGGGCGGCCCCTGGTTGCGGGCGGCCACCTGCCCGTCGATGTCCCGCAGTTGTGCGCGCGACGCCGGGAACGGCACCGCGCCGGTGAGGAGCTCGAACGCCAGCACGCCGAGCGAGTACAGGTCGGTGCGGCGGTCGAGCGCGCCCTGGCCGCGGGTGCGCACGTCGCGCAGTTGCTCGATCGCCATGTACGGCATGGTGCCGCCGACCAGTTCGCGGTCCGGGCGCGCGGCGTCGAACGACAGGTTGAAGTCCAGGAACATCGGCTCGCCGGTGTCGGCGAGGAGCACGTTGGCCGGCTTGATGTCGAGGTGGAGGATGCCGCGGTCGTGGGCGTGGGCCAGCCCGCCGGCCAGTTGGGCCAGCACCTCTAGCACCGCGCGCGGGTCGCCGACGATGGGCGGGGGCGTGTCCGCGGCCCACGTCCACGTGGCCACCCGCGCGGGGGTGCCCGTCGAGTCGGTGGCCGACTTCGACCCCGACTTGCTGCGGCTGTCCAGTGCCGTGGCGCGGGCGGCGCGGGCCGACGTGCTCTTGCGCCCGTCGTGGCGCGACGGGTGATCGACGCGGTACGCGCGGATCAGGTCGGCGAGGGTGACGCGCCCCAGGTACGGCATGCAGATGAGCTGCATCGGGGCGGCGTCGTGGACCGAGTGGACGGGCACCACGTTGGTGTGCTGGAGCCGGGCCAGGCGCTCGGCCTCGCGGGTCGGGCGGAGCGTCACCTTGAGCGCGACGGGCCGGTCGGCGAGCGCCTCCTGGTGCGCGAGGAACACCCGCGCGAACGCCCCGCGGCCGAGTTCGCCGACGAGCCGGAACCCGAGGACCGTGTCGCCCACGCGGGGCGCGCGCCCGGCCGAGGGGAAGCCGCCGTCGTCGTCGCCGTCGGCGCTCCACGCGGAGGCCGAGAGCCGCAGATCGTCCAGCGGCGGCGGGGTCGTCGCGAGCGGGTGCGGTTCGACGGCCGCGCGCACCGGCACGCGGAGCGTCGGCAACTCGTCGCCGGCCGGGGGCGACGAGTCGTCCGGCGGGCGCGCCCCCGCCGGCAGCGGGGTCCGCGTCATCGTGTCGTACTTCGGGGCGGCGGAGGTTCTGAACAAGGGGCACGCGGGCGGGCGCGGGCGTCGGTGTCCTTCCGAGCGCGCGGGGAGGGTGAAGTCGCCCGTCCGGGGCGACAGAAACGGTTGTAGCGGTTGCGCTGAGAGCGCGTGGCTCACTGCCTCTTAGGACACGATCGTGACCCACCGCACAAACGTGCGCGGAAAATCCGCGCGGCGTATTCGGCGTGACCGCAAACGGCCCGAGATCTACGCCCGCGTCTGAATTCGGAGGCGAGTTGAGTCGCCCCGTTCGCGGCGGGCGCTAAGTTCCGCACGGGGCGCGAACCCACGCGTCGGCCGGTCGCGGTACAATGCACGTTACCGAGACGCGAGGGACCCAATGCCACTGCACGACTGGACGGACCGTTCCGGCTGGGAAGGGATGCACATGTTCTGGATGACGGAAATCGCGCGCGCGCTCCGCGCGACTCTTCCGGCGGGCTACCGCGCGGTGATCGGGTCCAGCCCGCTGGTCGCGATCGGCGTCGCGCCGGTGAAGCCGGACGTGGAAGTCGTCGTCGCCACCCTGGAAGAGGACGCGACCGTGCTCGTCGAGCGCGAGGGGCGACTGGTCGCGGCCGTCGAACTGATCTCGCCACGAAACAAGGACCGGCCCGCCGCACGCGAGCAGTACGCCGGGCGGTATCTGAATTACCTGCGCGGCGGCGTTCACCTTCTGTTGGTCGATGTCCACCGGCGCCCGCTGGACTTCTCGTTCGCCCAGACGTGAAGGCGGCACCCGTCGTCACTCCGGGGCGGGCACGGACAGCATCCACACCGCGAACGACGCGAGCCAGTGCTCGCCCGCGTAGTCGCCGCTCGCGACGTGCTTCAACCCGGCATCGGCGTGCTTAACGGCCGACCCGGCCAGCGCCTTCCGCGCCGGGTCGTCCTTGGGCAGCGTCGTGAGGATTCCGCGCAGGCACCACGCCCGGCTCAGGTTCAGGCCGTCGAGGTGGACGAGTTGCGGGTCGGTGCGGTCGGTCACGGTCGCGGGGGCGAACAGGTTCGCCGGCTCGCCCTTCGCCGCGCCGGGCAGGTACTTGTGGAACCAGTCGCGGAACTCCGCCGGCGGCAGCACGCGGCGCATCAAATCGGCTTCGCACAGGCTCGGCGAAAGGAAGTCGGCCCCGTCCGGCTCCCAGCGGGCGGGCGCGTCCGCGTCCTTCGCGTAGTACGCCTTCGCCCGTTCTTCGATCGCCTCCCGCAGCTTTTTGTTGCCGGTGGCGACCGCGTAATCGTGGGCGAACGTCAGCCCGAACGCGGTGTTCGCGTGGACCCCGGCGCGGATCGGGTACGTCTGCTTCGGGAAGAACTCGACGTACCGGCTCGCGATCAACTCCGCGAGCGGCTTCAGGTTCGCGGACCATTTCTTCGCGTCCGCATCGTCCCAGGTGTGCAGTTCCTCCGCGAGCTTGAGTAGCCACGCCCAGCCGTAGGGCCGCTCGAACGACTTCGCCTCGCCGCGGCTGAAGTACGCGAGTTCCGCCTTCAGTTTCTCCGCGGTGAGGTGCTCGGCGAGGACGGCGCGGATGTCCTTCGCCTCCGGCAGATCGGGGTACGTGCGCAGGACGCGCGCGAGCATCCAGTGCCCGTGGACCGCGGAGTGCCAGTCGTAGCAGCCGTAGAACGCCGGGTGCAATTCCTTCGGCGTCTTGGTGTCCGCGTCGTCGAGTTGGACGTGTCCGGTCTTGTTGGGGTACTGCTTCTTCGCGCCCTTGAGGGCGAGTGTGGCGAACGCCGACGCCCGCTCGCGGGTGAGCGTTTCGCCCTTCGATGCCGCGGGCGGGGGCGGTTCGGCAGCGGGCATGGCGACGACACCGATGAAGGGGAAGGTGAGCAGAAGGAAGAGACGAGACATGGGTGAATCTCTGTTGGTTCGTGGTCGGTCCGCGAACGTTACCCAGGGCGTTGCCCGTCGGTCCGCGAACGTTACCCAGGGCGTTGCCCTGGGCTGAGGAATCCCGCCCCTTCGGGGCTAAGAGTTTTGCAGGCTGAAAGCCTGCGCTCCC
>JAYUBA010000285.1:0-7562 GCA_043741075.1 Frigoriglobus sp. | reverse complement strand
TCAGCCCAGGCCACCGGCCTGGGTAACGATGGATGATCTCGACGCGGCCTGAAGGGCCGTGTTCCGGTAGCGCGGACCTTCAGGCCGCGTCGGAACCCACCGATTCCCCAGGCCGGTGGCCTGGGCTGAGGAAGCACGACCCTTCGGGCCGAAAGATTACCCCGTTACCAGCCACGCCACAGCCCCGCACAGCAGCACCCGCGACATGATCGCCCCTCGCTTCGCGTGAACGAACCCCGGCCACACGATACCCGGCCCCTCCGCGATCGCGAAGCGTTTCTTGGCCCGCTTGTCGCTCCGCTCCGCTACACTGTGGCGCATCGCTCCCACCGGAGTCCTTGCGATGCGCTTCTTCGCTTCTACCCTTGCGCTGCTCGTCTCGTTCGCCTTCGTGTCGGCCGCCGAGCCGAAGGCGCCCACTACCGACATCGTGTTCCGCAACGCCACCATCTACGATGGTAGTGGTGAGAAACCGACGAAGGGCGACGTGTACATCAAAGGAGACAAAATCGCGGCCGTGGGGAAGGTCGGGAAGGTCGAAGGCGCGACCGAAGTACACGCCGACGGGCTGGTGATCTGCCCCGGCTTCATCGACCTGCACACCCACTGCGACTCCGGGCTGACCGGCAAGACCGGGCGGCTCAACAAGAACTACACCACGCAAGGGTGTACCACGGTCGTCACCGGCAACTGCGGGTCCGGCCCGGTGGACGCGGGCGCGTTCTTCAAGGCGCTCGAAGACGGCGGCGTGGGCACGAACATGATTCACCTCGCCCCGCACAACAGCATCCGCGAACGCGCGATGGGCAACGCCAACCGCCCGCCAACCGCCGCCGAACTCACGAAGATGGAGGAGCTGACGGATAAGGCGATGACGGACGGCACTTGGGGGCTGGCGACCGGCCTCATCTACAACCCCGGCACGTACGCGAAGACGGACGAGATCGTCGCGCTCGCGAAGGTCGCGAACAAGCACGGCGGCCTGTACGCGAGCCACATCCGCAACGAGTCCGGCGCGCTGCTCGACGCCATCGAAGAGGCGATCACCATCGGCAAGGAGTCCGGGTGCCGCGTCCACATCTCGCACATCAAGGCGAGCGGTAAGGCCGCGTGGGGCACGAGCGGGCGCGCCGTCGGGCTGATCGAAACGGCCCGCAAGAAGGGCGCGGAGGTGACCGCCGACCAGTACCCGTACATCGCGAGTTCCACGTCGCTCCGCGCCACGCTCGTTCCTTCCAGATACCGCGAGGGCACGAGCAAGGAGTTCGTCGCGCGGCTCGACGACCCGACCACCGGCCCGAAGATCAAGGCGGACGTGGAGAAGGCGCTCGGCATCGAAGGCGCGAAGCGCATCCAGATCGCCCGCTACGCGCCGAACCCGAAGTGGCAGGGGAAGAACATCGCCGCGATCGCGGAGGGCGAGAAGAAGGAGCCGATCGACGTGGTTCTGGAGATCGAGCGGAACGGCGGTGCGCAGGTGGTGAACTTCGGCATGAGCGAGGACGACGTGCGCATCTACATGAAGCAACCGTGGGTCGCGACCGCGAGCGACGGCGGGGTGCAGGCGCCCGGCGCGACGGTGCCGCACCCGCGCAGCTACGGCACCTTCCCGCGCAAGATCGGCTTCTACGCCATCGAGGAAAAGCTCATCCCCGTGGAACACGCGATCCGCACTTCCACCGGGCTGCCCGCGGACATCCTGAAGCTGAAAGACCGCGGCTACCTGAAGGTAGGGTACTGCGCGGACGTGGTGGTGTTCGACCCGAAGACGTTCCGCGACACGGCCACGTTCGACAAGCCGCACCAGTACGCAGCCGGGGTGAAGTGGGTGCTGGTGAACGGGCACCCGGCCGTCGCCGACGGCGAGTACAAGGGCGCGCTCGGCGGTCGCGTGCTGCGACACCCGTCGAAATAAGCCCCCCGAAGCGCCGGCCTTGCCGCGCCGCGCGCGGAACCGCCGATTCCGTCTCAACCGCCTGTCCCGTCTGTGCCGATTACAACGCCGATGCGTTCGTGATCGAGCGGAGGGTAGTGTCTCAATTTGAGTTGTGGTGCGGGCCTCTGGCCTGCATCGGCAAGAGCAGGCGGGACGCCTGCACCACAAACTGAGACACGACCGAGCGGAGGCGGCGTCATGCGGAACTGGCTCTGGGCGGTGTGCGCGGCGGCCGTCGTCGGACTGGCAAGCGGCACCGCGCGGGCGCAGCCGCCGCCGGACTCGCCCCTCGGCGAACTGCCGCCGATCACCGGCGACCCGTTCACCGATCCGATCTTCAACCCGCCCGGCGTGCCGAAGCCCGTACCAGCCCCACCGGTCAAACTGCCCGACGCGCCGGTCGCCGCGCCCGCGGACGGCCACCCGCGGTACGCACTCGTCGCGTGCGGTTGCGCCCCGGACTTCACCACGTGGCTGACGGCGGAGTGGGTCATCGGCACGACCCGCGGGCCGAGCCTCGTACCGGTGGTGACCACCGGGCCGGCGTCCGCGGGGGCGCTGGCCGGCGCGGTCGGCCAATCCGGGACGGTGCCGCTGTTCGGCGGGCACCCGGTACTCAACGACTGGCGCAGCGGGTTGCGCGTCGAAGCGGGCGTCTGGCTCGACAACGACCACCGCACCGGGGTGAGCGCCCGGTTCTACTCGCTGTTCTCGGGGAGCGAGGCGTTCGCGGCGCGGCCCGCCGGCGCGACCGTGGTGAACCTCCCGCAGTTCACCCCGACTGCCGCCGGCACGGTCCAGACGCCGCTGTTCGTGGCCTTCCCCGGCACGACCGTCGGGCGCGTGATGGCGAGTACGCGCACGTCGTTCGCCGGCGGCGACCTGAACTTCCGCCGCCTCCTCGACCGTGGCGACAACTACCGGATCGAGCTCCTCGCGGGCTACCGGCAGTTGCACCTCGGCGACGAACTCGGCGCGTCGTTCGACGTGACGACGACGGGGGTTCCGCTGGCCGCGGCGCGGATGTTCGGCGGGGACGCCGTCCACACCAGCGACAACTTCTACGGCCCGCAACTCGGGCTGTACGCCGCGACGGAATGGAACCGGTTCACGCTGGAGGCGCACGCCGCGTCGGCGCTGGGCGCGACGGTCAGCGACCTGGACTTCTCCCGCGCGCGGACGCTCACCACCGGTCCGCTGGGCGGCCCGCTGACGACCACGGCGGCGCTCGTGGCCCTCGGGGTGCCGCCCGCGACCGCGCTGGCGCTCGCGCCCACGGCGCGGGCCGTCGCGACGAACCAGGTTTCGCTCGCGCGGTCGAACACGAGCAACACGGTGACGTACTTCGGCGTGGTGGGGGAGGGCGGCGGGCGCCTCAGTTGGCGCGCGACCGACCACATCCGGCTGACGGCCGGGTACAGCTTCACCTACTGGAACAACGTGCGCCGCGCGCAAGAGATGTTCGTGAGCAGCCCGGTGTTGCGCGCGCGGGCGGTGGACTTCACCGCCCACCTGTTCAGCGTCGGGGTGGACGTGCGGTACTGACGCCCGCGCGCGATCATCGCGTAGCCGCGACGGTGTCAATTCGGTTGCAGCGGCACCAGGGGCAGCGGCACGAGCGGGTCCGGGAGCGCACCGGGCAGCAGCGGCACCGGGAACGGCACCCGTTGCGGCGGCACCCGCAACGGGTTCGCCTCCGGCAACTCGACGCCCTTCACCTCCACCTTCTTGCCCTTCCGCAGCACGACCAGATCGACCTTCGCGCCGGCCTTGATCTCGCTCACGCGGCGGGCGAAGTCCTCGGCGTTGTCGGTCACGGGCTTGCCGGCGAACTCCAGGATGATGTCGTGAACCTTCAGCCCGGCCTTCTCCGCGGGCGAGTCGGCGACCACCAGCGCGACCGCGATGCCGGTGTTCGGTTCCAGGCCCAGTTGCTCCGCCGCGACGGGGGGAACGCGGTCCATGCGGATGCCGAGCCGGGCGCGGTCGGGGACGCGGCCGAAGTCGGGGAACAGCGGCGCGGGCAGGCCGCCGATCCCGCCGCCGTCGCGGGCGGCTTTCATCAGTTCGGTCGCCTCCGCGAGGAGTTTCTGCCGCTCCTTCAAGGCGTCCGGGTCGCGCGGGTTCTTCATCAGCAACTCGTTCGCCTTGCGGCGCAACCCCATCGCCTTGTTGAAGAGCTCGATGTCGATCCCGCCGGGAACGAGATTGGGGTTGAGCGGCAGCGGGAACGGGACCATCGGGAACCCGCCGGGAACGAGATTGGGGTTGAGCGGCAGCGGGAACGGGGGCAGCCCGCCCGGCCGCGGTTCCGGCTCCGGGCGCGGTTCGGGCGGCTTCGGCTTGGCGAGCGATTTGCCCGCGACGAGCGTCTCCACGGCGGCGAGTTCCTTGGCGACCGCTTCGACGTTCTCGCCCTTGCGGGCGGCGGCGTCCACCGCGTCGCGAAGGGCTTGCAGTTCCGGCGGCACGCGCCCCGCGGCGGTCTTCGGCGCGGCCTTCTCGAACGCGTCGAGCGCCTTGCGGACCTCGTCCACGTTCTCGCCGCGCTTGCCGGCGGCATCGACGGCGTCGCGGAGCGCGGTCAGATCGACGCCCTTCGCGTCCTTCGCATCGCCGACGGGCTTCGCGTCCGCGGGCGGCGCGGCTTCCACGGAAACGAAGTGCGCGCCCCCGACCCACGCCGCGACCGTCGCGAGGACGCCCGTGGCGACACACATCCCGGCACGGACCATGACTGCCCCTCCTGAACGGATGCGATACCGCACGTTGTATTTGACCACACCGCGGTCACGGGAGCAAGTCCGCGACGGCGACCGTTACATTCGGCGCGTGCAGCGGGAAAACGCTGTCGGTCGCGGCGAGCGTGAGCCGCGTTTGGTAGGCGACGGCACCGAGCGCCGCCGCGAGCGGTTGCGGGTCGCGGAAGACGACGAGTTGCCGCCCCGTCACGTCGAGCACCCAGTATTCGGGAACACCGGCCGTCGCGTACAACTCCGCCTTCGTGGTCAGGTCATAGGCGAGGGTGGCGTCTGACACTTCAACAATCAGAAGCGCGGTCGTGGGGTGGCCGGTATAGTCCTCGAATCGGCCGGGAAGCACCGACACGTCCGGCTGCGGATCGCTTTCCACCAAGTCGAGTGGTTCCGAGCGATCGACCCACGCCACACCCGCGAAGGCCCGCTCCAGAACTTCGGCCGTTCTGCGACACCCGACGCGGTGGAACCAGCCGATGGGACCCATTTCGACGATCTCCCCGAAGATGAGTTCGACCCGCTTGCGGTCGAAGAAGCCGCGTCGGCCCAGCTCGTAGTACTGGTCGCGGGTCCACTTCCACGGCTTCGGGCCGGGGTTCGCGGGCGGCGGGGTCGTCGTTCCGGCGGGGGCGGTCGGGGTTGCGATCGCGGACATGCTTCACCTCCGGTGTGCAGCATAGCGTCAGGACGTGTTCCGCACCAGACCGACGACCCGGCACCCGCGGGTTACTTCCGCACGACGACGCCTCCGGTCGCGTCCGTCACGTCCCAGACACTGTGCATGTGAAGTTCCGCACCCGGTGCCAGGCGGTCGAGAATTGCGCCGAGGTCGTCCTCGTCGTCGCACAGGAACCAGTCGGACGAGGTGCCCATGTTCGGGAGCCGCACCTCGACCAGAACCGGCGGCTTGTCCGCGAACAGACGCGCGACGGCGGCGCGGGCCGCCTCGGTTCCCGGCTCGAATGCTCTGCTCATGTTCTCATTCACTCCCTGCCTTGCGAATTATCCGCGGTTGTCCGGGCGAATGTAACCGCTGCCAGGCTTGAGGTTTGGTGCCCGGCGCGGATAATGGCTCTTCGGACTCGCTCCACGCGCCGCGCCTATGGTCGTCACCTGCCCCCGCTGCCGCCGCTCGCTGTCGTCCGTTTCCGCGGACGCGCCGCCGCAGTTCTGCATGTACTGCGGGCAGAAACTCACCGACAGCGCGCCCGCCGAGACGCGGACCGGCACGTTCACCCCGCAGCCGTCCGAAGCGCTGTCGGACGAACACCCGCACGGCCCGACGCCGGAACCCGACGGCGGCGCGTACCGGTTCGGGTCCGGCGACGTGCCGCCCGCCCCGGAGCCGGCCCCGCGCGAGATCGGCGGCTACCGGCTCCTCAAGCTCCTCGGCGCCGGCGGCATGGGCACCGTGTACGAGGCCGAAGCGCCCCACACCGGCACCCGCGTCGCGGTCAAACTGCTGTCGTCGCGGCTCGCGTCTAACCCGTCGTCGGTCGAACGGTTCCGCCAGGAGGGGCGCCTCGCGAGCCAACTCGCGCACCCGCGGTGCGTGTTCGTACTGTCCGCCGACACCGATGCCGGGCGGCCGTACATCGTCATGGAGCTGATGCCCGGCCGCACCCTCAAAGACCTCATCGACGAGCGCGGCCCGATGGCCCCGGCCGAGGCCATCGCCCGCGTCCTCGACGTGATCGACGGCCTCGCCGAGGCCCACCGCGTTGGCATGATCCACCGCGACGTGAAGCCGTCCAACTGCTTCCTCACCGCCGACGACCGCGTGAAGGTCGGCGACTTCGGCCTGTCGAAGTCGCTCGCCGCCAGCGGCGCGAACCACCTCACCCAAACGGGCACGTTCCTCGGCACGGTGCTGTTCGCGTCGCCGGAGCAGATCCGCGGCGAGTCGCTCGACTACAGTTCGGACGTGTACTCGGTCGCGGCCACGCTGTTCTACCTGCTGTGCGGCAAGGCACCGTTCCAACACGAGAGCGCCGCCGCGGTGCTGGCGCGAGTCGTCTCCGAACCGCCGCCGCGCGTCCGCAAGGTGCGGAAGGACGTGTCGGCGCGGCTCGAACGCGTCATCACGAAGGGGCTGGAGCGCGACCGCGCGCGGCGGTGGCAGACGCTCGACGACCTGCGCGAGGCGCTGCTCGCCCTGCTCCCGGAGCGGCAGCGGCCGGCGCGGCCCCGCGCGCTCGTCGGCGCGTACTTCCTCGACTTCCTTTTGACGCTGGCAATCCTCACGCCGTTAGAAGTGGTGCAGACGGCGTTCGGCGGCCTGCGGACCGATGTCGCGGGGGTGCCCGTCAACCTCATCGGGTGGGCGCTGGTCGTCGCGTACTTCGCGCTCCTGGAAGGGTTGACCGGGACGACGGCGGGCAAGGCGCTGCTCGGGCTGCGCGTCTCGCGCGTCGGCCAGACCGGGCCGCCGGGGGTGTGGCGCGGGGCCGTCCGCGCGACCGCGTTCGCGCTCATCTGGATGTGGATCGTGGACGGCTCGCGGCTGGCCGTGCTGCTGGGCGCGTCCGCGCAGGCGGTCGCCGGCGGGTTCGGCCTGTTCGTGCTCGGCACCGGGTTCGCCGCGCTCGCGGTGCAGCTCCGCAAGAGGTGGGGGTTCCGCGGGTTGCACGACTTCGCCAGCGGGTGCCAGGTCACGCAGAAGCCGATGCCGGCGCGGAAGCTGCGGCTGGTGATCCTGCGGCCGACCCCCCTCGACACGGTGCTGCCGCCGGCGGGCGACGCGCTGCCGGAGACCGTCGGCGGGTACGTCATCCGCGGGCGCCTGTCGGCCGATTCCAACGGCGAGCAGGTGTGGGCGGCGGAAGACCGCGCGCTGGGGCGCGCGGTCCTGCTGTGGCTGCGGCCGTGGG
>JAYUBA010000284.1:0-7567 GCA_043741075.1 Frigoriglobus sp. | reverse complement strand
ACTGCCCGTGACGATCCGCGAACCGTCCGCGCTGAACGACGCGGAACTCACCCTGTCCGTGTGCCCCTTGAGGGTGAGCAGCGAACCGTTACAGAGCCGATGGACGTAGCGCCATTCCCAGCCGCGCAACTCAGGCTTGGTGCCTTCCAGCAAAGCCCGCGCGCCGAGGATGTTGTTGTCGCGCCATTCCTGATGGGCGACCTGAATCGTGCGACCGTACTCGAACACGGCCAACGTCTGGCGTGCCTTGGCTTCCGCCGCCTGTGCCTTCTCCGCGATTCCTTGTTGCCGAAGGGCCTCATCGCGTGCTTGATCCGCGACGCCGCGGAAACGATTCTCCTCAACGCGTCCGGCGTCGGCGATGACCCGCAAGCGTTCGGCGTCGTCGCGGGCGAGTTCCGTTTGCTTCTTCTCGTCGGTGATTTGGTCGCGGGCGCTCTCGGCTTCGCCTTTGGCGCGTTCCGCTTCGCGCCAGAGTGAGGTCAGCCCGGCCCCGACCGCGGTGAGAGCGAGCAACAACAGCACCGCACCGGCCAGCACGAACTGAACCCGTCGCCGCTTCCGTTGCTCCTCGGATCGAACGCGATCCAGTTCCGCTTGCCGCGCCCGCTCTTCCACCGCGGCCAGGTGTGCCGACACCGCCTTCGCCACTTCCCCCGCGTCGCGTGGGCGCGCCGCGCGCTCGGTGGCGAGGCACCGCTTGCACAGCGCCACCAGTTCCGGGTCGGCCCCGCACGCGTCGAGCCGGGCCAGCGCGTCGGCGGTTTCCCCGCGAACCGCCTTCAGCCGGATCGCATCGGTACTCGGCCCGGAGTACGGCGGCTTGCCGGTCAGGATCGCGCAGAGCATCGCGCCCAGCCCGAACACGTCGGCGCGCTCGTCGATTTCCTCCACCGCGCCCTGGGCTTGCTCCGGGGCCATGTACGCGGGCGTGCCCAACACGCTCCCGGCCTGCGTGGCCCCGTCCGCCTCGCGTGCCGTGCGAATCTCGGTGCGATTGTCCTCGACCTCGGTTGCCTCCGGTCGCTCTCGCTCCCCGCTCGTCAGGAGCTTCGCCAACCCCCAGTCCATCACTTGCACTTCGCCGAACGCCCCGACCATGACGTTGGCCGGCTTCAGGTCGCGGTGGATCACCTTGCGGCTGTGTGCGTAGGCGAGCGCCTGACACACCTGCGCGAACGCCGAGACGAACCGCCCGCGGCTCGTCGGTTCGGCTTCGAGCAGGTCCGCGAGCGTGTCGCCCTTGATGAGTTTCATCGCCAGAAAGGGCCGCCCGCCCGCGAGGGTGCCGATCTGGTGAACGGGCGGAATCGCGGGGTGCTGAAGTTGCCCGGTGATGCGGGCCTCTTCGAGGAACCGCCTCATTCCGGGCGAATCGAGATGGTAGTCGGCTCGCAGAACCTTGATTGCCACATCGCGATCGAAGGCGATCGCGCGCGCGGTAGACCACGCCCATCCCGCCGCGGCCAATCTCGCCGAGGATCTCGTAGCCGGGAATCGCGGGCAACCTGGCGCTGGCCGCGGCGGATTCCGTGGCCTGATCCGGCGTTTGGGCGAAGGTGCCGTCCGACGGCGGCGGGTCGGCGGTCTGGTTGTCGAAGTCGCGTGTGCCCTCACTCGCACCGTCGGCGGGGTGGCTCGCGGTGAGCGGGTCGGGTGGGTCGCGGGTCGGGTCGTGGTCTGCCACGGGCGAATCTCGGTGGGTGAGGGGTTGAACAGCGAGGCTTACGCCCCGCCGCTCGCCAAAGTCGCCTTCGCCTTCGCGGTCGCGACGCCGCTCGCGCTCGGCTCCGGCGGCCACTCCTGCCAGTTGTTCGCCTGCCGCCAGAAGCTCAGCGGGTTGTCGAACACCACCTTCTTGATGTCCGATTCCTTGTGCCCGCGGCGCTTCATCTCTTGAATGAGTTCGGGCACCGCGAGCGGGTCGGACTTGCCCCAGTCGCCCGCGGAGTTCGCCATGATGCGGTCCGTGCCCACCGTCTCGATGATGTCGCAGGCCCGCGCCGGGGTGCATTTCGTGAGCGGGTACAGCGTCATGCCGCACCAGAACCCGTTGTCGAGCGCGAGCCTCACGGTGTGCTCCTCCACGTGGTCGATGCACACGCGGTGCGGCTTCACCCGCGGGTCATTCTTGAGCATGTCCACGATCATCCGCGTGCCCTTGTACTTGTCCTCCAGGTGCGGCGTGTGGATCAGGACGAGTTCGTCCGTCTTCGCGGCGAGGTCGAGGTGCTCCTGGAAGATGGTGGCTTCGTTGGCGGTGTTCTTGTTGAGACCGATTTCGCCGATGCCGAGCACGCCGGGCCGCGACAGGAACTCCGGGATCAGGGAGATCACCTCGCGCGACAGCGCGACGTTTTCGGCCTCCTTCGCGTTGATGCACAGCCACGAGTAGTGCTTGATGCCGAACTGCGCGGCGCGCTTCGGCTCGAACTCGGTGAGGTGCCGGAAGTAGTCGTGGAACCCGGCGGCGCTGCCGCGGTCGAAGCCGGCCCAGAACGCCGGTTCGGAGACCGCGGCGCACTGCGCGTACGCCATCCGCTGGTAGTCGTCCGTGGTCCGCGAGATCATGTGGATGTGCGGGTCGATGTAGTTCATAAGAGCCTCTATTGCCTTATTTTCAAGGGGTTTCTATAATTCCCTTGCAGGGTATTCACGCAGGGTATGCGGCCGAACCCTGTTCCCGCCGAGGACACCACCGTGGCGAAGAGACCCTCCGTTCGGTACTGGGCCAGCCGGAAAGCCTACTGCTGCGAGATGGACGGCACCCAGCACATTCTAGCGAAAGGCCCGAACGACGGACCCAAGGGGCCGACGTACCTGGAGGCCGTCGCCCGCTTCGGCAAGCTCACCAAGCTGGAGGCCGACAAGGGCACCGACGACTACCTCGTCTCGTCCCTGTTCAACCAGTACCGCCTCCACCTGCACGCCACCCGCACGAGCGGCGTCCCCGGCGTCTTCGACATCATGGCCAAAGGGTTCGCGGTGAAGTTCGGCACCAAACGGGTCGCCGAACTCAGGCCCTACGACTTCGACGGCTGGCTCAAGTCCCAGACGCAGTGGAACCCGACAAGCCAGGCTCACGCCGCAACCCTGATTCTGGGGGCGATTTCGTGGGCACGCAAGAAGGGATTCATCAAGACCGACCCGCTCTCCGGGCGGATCGAGCGGCCGGTGCCCGTCCTCCGGGGACGTGAAGCCCGCATGTCCGAAGACCTGATGGACCTGCTCATCGGAGCGTGCCACGAGAAGGCGACGTACAGCCGCAAGCTGCGGACGGACGAGCCCGCCGTCCACCTGCGGAAGGTCGGCTTCTGCGACCAGTTCGGCAAGTTCCTATGGCTGCTGCGGCTCACAGGAGCGCGGCCGATCGAGCTGAGGAAGGCCGAGGCCCACAACTACATGAACGGACGACTCGTCTACCGCTGGAACGCACCCGTCGGCTACCGGGGGAAGACGGCGGCGAAGACGCAGCGCGACCGGATCATCTTCCTCCCGCCGGAGGCGCGGGCTTTCGTGGAGGAGTGTGTGGCGAAACACCCCACCGGCCCGATCTTCCGCACGCTGCGCGGCGAGCCGTGGGGTGCGACGAACATCACGCAGAAGTGGCGGCAGTGGCTCCTGAAGCGTCCGAAGGTGACGGCGTACCTGGACGAGCACGGCATCGATCACGACCAGATCCGGCCGTACAACTTTCGCCACACGGCTATCTCGACCTTCCTCGACAACGGCGGAGACATCTACGCGGCGGCACAGATCTTCGGGACAGGGGTGAAGCAAATCGAGCGCAGATACGGTCACCCGAACATCGAGCGACTGGAGGAGCAGTTCATGAAGTTCATGCCGGGGCAGCAGAAGACGGCCTGATTCACCACAACTCGATCTTCTCCCCCTTCCCCTTCGGTCGGGCTGCGGGCGGAGCAGGCTCCTGCGTTGGTTCTGGCGGTATCTCCTCGCCCCCGCGTTCCGTGAGGCGGAGAAACGCCGCCAGTTGTGCCTCCGACACTCTGATACCGCCCTGGCCCTTGCCGAGGCGGTGGTGCTTCAGCCGGCCGTCTGCGATGGACCCGTAGACGAAGCTGTCCGAGACGTTCAGCCGCCGGGCCACGTCCTCGACGGTCATCAACTCGGGGTTCGTGTCCGCGGGCCAGTCTGGTGGGTGCTCGGGCATGATCTCTCCTCGAAGTGCCCTCCGTGGCGGGTTATATTTTCACGGTGATCTGCAGCCAGAACTCGGCGTCGGTGCGCGAGTCCAGGCGGACGACGAGGGTGCCGGGTTCGAGCTGGGTGACGCTCACCTCGATGTCCTCCTGCTTGAAGGCCCTCGGGCGCGTGGGGTAGCGGCCCCGCACGCTCGTGACGGTGAGCGGCTTCGGGTCGGGTTCCGTGTGGTCGGGCGCACCCTCGGAGATCATGTGCAGGACGGCGTCTTCGTCGTTCATGGGTTCCCTCGAAGCGGGGCTCGATCGCTCAAGCCCCTGGGTTGTCATTGGCCAACAGGTTGGCCGTTCGGGATCTCCTCCTTCGGCTCCTTCTCCTGCCCGAGGAGGGCGTGCAGGTGAGCGGCGCACACGCGGCCCGTGTACGTTTCCGAGCGGATCAGGAAGACGGTCTTGCCCTTCGTGCAGAAGGCGCAGCTCTCGCTCGTCGGTTTCAGTTCGCAGGTCATGGCTTCCCTTTGCGGTTAAATGCGGATTGGACTTTCCATTGGAGTTCCTTCTCCGACCACTTCGGAATGGCGTTCCGTTCATTCCAGGCCCGCAGCTCCGCGAGGGCCTCGTCGAACGACAGTCCGGCGTCCACGAGTTTGCACGCCGCGCGGTAACAGGCATTGGATCCGCCTGAGCCCTGTACACTCACGATCTTGGCGATGTACTTCCGCACGCTCTCGATCTGCGTGCTCACCAAGGAGGAGGGGGGCGGTCGCGGTTTCTCGTCCATCGTCTTCTCCCGGAACCAGGAAGGATCGAAGACCGGGATCAGGTTCGGTTCCCACACCCCGAGCCGGTCGTAGAACTTGCCGTCAATCTGCGAGCCGGCGGCAACGAGGTAACTGTCATCGCCGCGCAGGTCCACCGGCTCACCGCACACCTTCACCGCCGGCGCGACGCGGGGGCCGGGGTGGCGGAAGAACAGGTGGTACATGTTCCGCCAGGTCTTCGTCTGCATCACGGTGGGCGGAACCCCACGCTCCCGCAGGAACGCGAAGCCACGGGCCACGTCGTCAACGTCAACCCCGACGAGCCCGCTGATGCTGCCCATCACTAAGCCCCGATTGAACCGCCCCTCGACGCCGAACCAGTCGCGCAGCTCCGCCTCGGCCGGCCGGCGCGTGGTGAATTCCTTCCAGCGGGTCGCAGCCTGCTTCGTGTTCTTGAGGAGCGGGATCTGGCTGATCCCGAGCCGCAAATCGAGCAGCGCCTCCTCGTACAGCGTGGGCATGAGTGCACGGTTCTCCACGGCGACAGTGTGATGGAAGGGGCGTCCGTGCCCAAGGGGTTAGCGCAGACCCCGCTGCACGCCCTCTGCGTAAGCCTTGGCGATCTGCGCCACCTCCTCGCCCGCCTCCCGGGCGGCGGCCAGCTCCTCCACCTTCTGGCAGCGGGGGCAGGTGCAGCCGTCCAGGTGCGAGTACGTGGGGCGCTCCGCGCGATACGCGGCCACCTGCGCGCACATCACGCAGTGGTCCGCGCTGATGAACTCGTGTCTTCCAGCCATGACAGAACTCCGGTTGGGGTTTGGGCGACCAGGGAAGTCGGCAACATGCCGACTTATTTCCGTTCTTCCCGCTTCCGCTGTTGGGCCGCGGGGAGAGGTTTGTTTGCCGTGTAGCCGAGCACCTTCACTTGGGGCTGCGGCAGGGATTTCGGCGCGGCGGCCGGCAGCGCCTTCGAGGCTTCGGGCAGCGCCTTCGCCTGCTCCTCGCGCTCGCCCGCCCGCCCCGCCCGCCACCGCTTCAGCGGCGATTCGGGGTTGATGAACAGGAACCAGCCGAGGGCCGCACCGGCACCGCAGAACGCCAGCACCACGAGGATGGCTTCGATGTTCGCCATCACCCACATGACCGCCGCGTACAGGGCCGCGAGCAAGAGGATGCCGCCGCCGATCTTGGCCACCGTCGCCGGCTTCACCGCCGGCGCTTTGAGCGGGTCGAACGAACCCGCGTAGGCGACCGCCTTCCGCCCGTACTCCTCCCGACACGGGTGACACGGGCAGTCCGGCCCCTTGGTGCAGTTCCGTACCGGAGCGCTCGACGGGATCATCCCCTGGCCCTGCATGTACTGGCACGAGTCGCACGCGCAGTTCCAGACCGGGGACAGCAGGTTCTTGGGTCGCTTCATGACTCCTCCTCCGGGCCGTCGTCGGGTTCCTCCTGGCGCGACGGCCACAAGCGGACCAGGAGGTAAAGGCCCAGGACGCCGAGCCCCAGGATGATGACGAAAAACGAGATCACCGGCATGATCGGGCAGGTGACGGCGGTTCCCGTCGCGAGGCACAGGGCCGCGAGCAGCAGGTGGGACCGTTCGCTCTGGGACATCACTTCCCCCGCGAGATGAAGATCAGGAAGCCGAGATTCAGGATCGCACCCAGGAAGATGGACATGCCGTACAGGAGCATGATCCACGGGAGCGGCGAGGGGTCTTCCTCTTCCGCGGCGTTCGACTTCCTGCCGATTCCGAACGCGAAAAGCATGAGCGCGATGACCGACGCCGGGCAGATCGACCCCGGGATGATCCCGAAGAGGATGAGCAGGAGTAGGCACACAAAGCCGTGGAACAACCCCGGCATCATGTTCTTGCGTGACTCGGGCATGCGGACCTCCAGACGTACCTTCCACGGGCACGCCATGCGTGTGTTGCTCACCAATTTGAGGGGAGCGGAAGCGGACGGGTGGGCGGGCCGAATTGGGCTGCCCGAGGGCAGCAGCCCGGATAGTTACTTGCCGGTCAGGAGCCTCTTCCAAAGCGGTTTGCCGGCTGGTGGCGTCGCCGGTTGGACGTCGGTGATGAACGACTCGGGATCATTCATGATCCGAGCGACCATCTGGCGGAAGGCGTCTCCCTTCGTCGGGGCGTCGATGAGGGACTGGAACGGGTGGCGGATTCTCCAGAGCATGGGGTAAGGGGTGGGGGAATTAGAAAACGAGAGTGTCCGAAAAATCATCGACGTTCCGCCACTCTCGGAGGCGGCCGTCAACGAAGTAGCGTTTCCCGTCGTACCACACGATCGGGAGTCGGCTCGGGTTCTTCGGGTCGCGGCCGTGTTCATAAAGGAACTCGGTAAGCAGGTCGAACACGAAACTGGGCACGGGCGGGTTGGGGAAGGAAGTAATGCCCCCGGCCCGCACGGCGAAGCAAGGTGGAGACGCCGCAGCGTTCTACCTTGCCGCCGTGCCACAATTGGGGCATCCGACCTTCCCCCGGTTGGCCCGCGTAGCTCTCAGCCGTCCACCCGGCCGCCCTGGGGGGGGTGGCGATCTCTATAAACCAGTGCCCGACATTAAGGGCTCTGAACAACTCGCGACAGTTCGGACCTTCTTCCCGCCCTTTATCCGGCAGTTTTTCGG
>JAYUBA010000283.1:0-7570 GCA_043741075.1 Frigoriglobus sp. | reverse complement strand
CTACCGGCCGCCGAACCTGGGTGATCCCGGTTCCGCGGCCGATTCGCTCGTTAGAGGCTCTCGACGGCCGCGAGCGCGACGACTTCCGACCCGCCGCGACGAAGCCCACCGCGCCGGGCGCTCGCCACGGGCCGCACCACGACGGGATGGAGAGGACGGAGCATGGCCACCGCCGTTGAACCCAATGCCGCGCCCAGCACGCCGGGCAGGCTCCTCAGCCTGCCGGTCGCCAGCCTGATCGGGGCGTTCTACGTCCTCGCCGCGCTGGCCGTCGTACTGTACGCCGTGCAGTTCCTCTGGAACGAGCACGTGACCCCCGCGCTCGGCAACCGCCCCGCGGATTACGTCCTCTGGATCGCCGCCACCGTGGCCGTGCTGCTCGGCCTGGTGTGGTTCGGCTTCCGCCTCGCCGGGGACAGCCCGCCGAAGGGCGTCCACGGCGGCGTCTTCCTGATGGTGTCCGCCGCGATCACCATCTTCTTCGTCGCCCGCGCCGTCGCCCTGAACTTCGACGGCCCCGCGGGCATGGTCGCCACGGCCGCGGTCGCGGCGGTCCTCGTGTTCCTGGCCGTCCGGTTCTTCACCGGGCACACCGCCGAGCGGTGGATGGTGGCGCTGGAGAGTCACGGCTGGTTCACCACCCGCCAGTACAAGCGGTCGCTCGGCGTCCGCGTGCGGCGGCTCACGATCCTCGGCATCCTGATCGTGGGCGGCAGCGGGGCGTACTCGCTCTGGGCACAAGGCGTCGTGCCCGACCGGCTCACGATGTCCATGCCGTTCGACGTGCCGACGCTCACCCTGTGGAACGGCGCGAAGGTGAGCGCGAAGGAGTTGGTCCCGGCGCTCCTCCTGCTCGTGACGGCGTGGGTGGCCTTCCGGGCGGTGAACGTGCCCGACTTCGCCGAGTTCCTCATCGCCACCGAGGCGGAGATGAACAAGGTGTCGTGGTCCACCCGCAAGCGGCTCATGCAGGACACCGTCGTGGTGCTGCTCACCACCCTCATCATGACCCTGTTCCTGCTCGTGGTGGACCTGTTCTGGGGCTGGCTGCTGAGCCGCCAGACGGTCGGCGTGCTGCCCAGTCGCTCCAGCAGCCCGGACAAGGGCGCGCAGGTGAAGGAAGCGAAGTGGTAACGCGGGAACCCACGCACTGAGGCGGCCCCGGCCGATCCCCCATGAACGAACACGACGCCACCGCGACCGCCCCGCACGACGAGCCGAAGGCCGACGCGCACCCGCACGCCCACGAGGCCGCTCCCGAACCCACCGGGGGCGACGTACCGGAGGCGGAAGCGGACCCCGAACACGCGCCCGAACTGGCACCGGCCGCGCCGCCGGAACCCGCCGACACCGCCGCAGCGGAAGTGGAGTCGGTCGCGACCGAGGAGCCGAAGGTCGGGGACGAGCCGGCCAAGCCCCCGAAGCGCGCCAAGTCGGCGAAGACGCCGAAGCCCGTCGCGGTTACAGCACCCGACGCCGAAGCCGCCGTAGAAGCCGAACCGGAGGAACCGACCGGCACCGTCGCGCCGACCGAACCGCCCGTTCCGGCGGAGCCGGAGAGCAAGAAGAAGTGGTACGCGATCAAGGTTCAGAGCGGGCGCGAGGACACGATCAAGGCCGCGATCCTGCGGAAGGTCGCGATCGAGGGGCTTGAGGAGCACTTCGGCCAGATCGTGATCCCGTACGAAGAAGAGGTGATTAAGAAGACCGTGCGGGTGAAGGACAAGAAGACCGGCGAGTACACCACGCAAGAGAAGAAGGTCACCCGGAAGAAGAAGAAGTTCCAGGGGTACCTGTTCGCCGAACTCGAATTCAACGACCGCATCCTGTACCTGTTCCGCGAAACCAGCGGGGTGGGCGACTTCCTCAACCTGCGGACCAAGCCCGGCCAGCAGCCGACCCCGGAGCCGATGCCGGAGCACGAGGTCCAGTCGATGCTCACCGGCGAGCGCCACACGGACCCGCTGAAGAAGGGGAACGCGAAAGTCAGACTGGACTTCGAGAAGGGCGACCGGGTCCGCATCCGCGAGGGACCGTTCGCCAACTCCGAGGGCGAGGTCAAGGTCATCACCGAGCCGAAGGATCCGACCGACACGCCCAAGGTCACGGTGGTCGTCACCCTTTGGGGCCGCCCGGTGGACGTGGAACTCGACTACTGGCAGGTGGAAAAGGCGTGACGTTTTGACGAGCCGGTAGCGCGAGCGACGGGAGAGTTACGTCGCTCGCGCTTCCGGCTCGTCAGATTGTGGCCGCCGCGCGGCTCGAACAGTACAACAGTTAATTCTTCAACGATCATTCCGCTTCAGGTGCAGTAATGGCGAAGCAGGTCACGGCGCAGGTGAAACTCCAGTGCCCCGGCGGGTCGGCCACGCCGGCCCCCCCGGTCGGCCCGGCGCTCGGTGCCCACGGCGTCAACATCGGCATGTTCGTGAAGCAGTTCAACGACAAGACCTCGGCCCCCGCGATGAAGGGGCTGATGCTGCCGGTGGTCATCACCGTGTACTCGGACCGCAGCTTCGAGTTCAAAATCAAAAGCCCGCCGGCCGCGATCCTCCTGAAGCTGGCGGCGAAGATCCCGCACGCCAAGAAGGCCGGCAAAGAAGTGATCCCCGCCGACGCGAAGAAGGGCGGCAAGTACAAGGGCTTCTCGGTCACCAAGAAGCAGGTCAAGGACATCGCCACGCAGAAGATGGCCGACCTGAACGCCCGCGACGTGGACCACGCCGCCCGCATCATCGAGGGCACCGCCCGCAGCATGGGCATCATCGTCGTCGAAGGGTAGTCGAGGGTCGTCTCCGGTCGCTTCCGCTCCCGGCCCGCCAAGAGACGGCGCTCGAAGTCAAGAGAAAAGTGACGGCACCCGTTGCCGTCGCTCGCCCCGTGTTGTAAACGTTATCTTCTCACACACTGCCGCCGCCACACCGGCACGCGGCGGGAGGGGTCGTAGTCGCTCCACGCGGGCGACGAACCCCGCTACCGAGAGGTCCGCTCGTCATGGCGAACGATAGAGAAAAGCACAAGGAAAAGGAAGCGGCACCCGCGGGCGAACCGGCCGCGCCCGCAGCGGGCGAACCGACAGCCGCGGGTTCCGCGCCCGCCAGTGACAAGCCTGCCAGCGATAAGCCCGCCAGCGATAAGCCCGCGGGGGACAAGAAGGGCGACACGGCGGAAGTGCCGCAGGCCAAGAAGAAGCCCGGCATCCCCCCGCGGCGCGGCAAGAAGCTCCGCAACCACATGAAGAATGTGGTCAAGAGGCTCCACGACGCCGGCCCGATTAACGTCAGGCAGGCGGTCGCCGAACTGAAGAAACTGAAGCGCGCGAAGTTCGACGAGACCATCGAAATCCACATCAACCTCGGCATCGACCCGACCCAGTCGGACCAGATGGTCCGCGGCGCGATCCCGCTGCCCCACGGCATCGGCAAGAGCGTCCGGGTCGCGGTGTTCGCACAGGGCGACAACGTCGAGAAGGCGAAGGCCGCCGGGGCCGATGTGGTCGGCGGGGCGGACCTCGTCGAGCGCATCCAGAAGCAGAACTTCCTCGAGTTCGACGTGGCGCTCGCGGCGCAGGACATGATGGGCATGGTGTCGCGGCTCGGTAAGGTGCTCGGCCCGCGCGGGCTGATGCCGACCCCGAAGGCCGGGACCGTGGTCCCCGCGAACGGCGACCTGGCCGCGGCCGTCCGCGAGTTCAAGGCCGGCAAGGTCGAGTACCGGTCCGACAAGACCGGGCAGATCCACGCGGGCGTCGGCAAGATGAGCTTCGACGAGCAGAAGTTGGTGGAGAACATCAACGCGTTCGTCGAGCAGGTCCGCTCGGTCAAGCCGTCGGGCGTGAAGGGCAACTTCATCAACGGGGTGGTGCTGTCCGCCACCATGTCGCCGGGGATCCGGCTGGCGTTGTAAGTGGGCAGTGAAGAGTGGGCAGTGGGCGGCCGGAACTTGGACTACCCACTGCCTGTATCTCCTGCCTTGTTGGATTTTCTGCCCACTGCACACTAACCACTGCCCACTGCACTGCTATGAGCAAGAAGATCAAAGAGCTGGAACTGAACGACCTCCGCAAGACGTTCAAGGGCGTCCGCGACTTCGTGCTGCTCCAGCCGCTGAAACTGGACTCGGCCGCGGACTACATCTTCCGAAAGGGCCTCCGCGAGAAGAAGATTCGCGTGAAGATGGTCAAGAACAGCTTCGTGAAGAAGGTGTTCGACGAGAACGGCGTGAAGGTCGATCCGGGTTCCGGCCCGACGCTCCTGTGCTGGGGTGCCGGCAGCATCAAGGAACTCGGCACCGCCGTGGACGCGATGCTCAAGCAGATCCGCCCCGACCCGAAGTTGCCGGCGAAGATCAAGGAAAAGACGGCGATCGCGGACGGCGAGCCGGTGACGCTCGAGGCCACCAAGACCATCCCGACCCGCCTGGAGGCGATCGGGAGCGTCGTGGCCGCGATCCTCGGTCCGGGTGCCGCCATCGCCGGCGCCATCGCCGGGCCGGGCAACCAACTGGCCAGTATCCTCAAGACCATCGAGGACAAGGGCGGCGCGGCGGCACCGGCCGCTCCGGCTCCAACCGATGCCGCTCCGGAGCCGGCCGCCGCCGGGTGAACCGCGCGGCTACTGCGGCCGTCAACGCATTATCGAAACACCGCCCGCGCGACACGAGGAGTGGCCGCGGGCGTTATCCGTCTGCTATTACGCTCCCCCGCCGGACCGCTTCACCCGGCACCGACTTTGAAAGGGCATTTACATGGCTTCCGTTGCTGAACTCTGCGAACAACTCGCCGGCCTGACCCTGGTTCAGGCGGTCGAACTGAAGAACCTCCTGAAGGACAAGGGCATCGAGCCGGCCGCCGGCGGGATGATGGCCGCCCCGCCCGCCGCCGCGGGTCCGGCCGCGAAGGTGGAAGAGCCGACCGAGTTCAACGTGGTGCTCGAGAGCTTCACCGACAAGGTGAAGACGATCAAGGTGGTCCGCGAACTGACCGGTCAGGGGCTGGGCGAGGCCAAGGCGACCGTCGAGGGCGCGCCGAAGACGATCAAGGAGAACGTGGACAAGAAGACCGCCGAGGACGTGAAGAAGAAGCTCGAAGAAACTGGCGCGAAGGTCAGCATCAAGCCGGCCGGCTGAGTCGATTCTGCCCGATCCGCCCGTTCGTTCGCCCTTGGCGGACGGGTAATTTGGGCGCAGTGCAAAAAAAATGCCCAGGTGGGGTGACTTTTCCGCCCCGTTTGGGTATTATTGTCGTGTGGCGGCACGCCGCCATAGCCCTGTTCCGTTACGGCCCAACGCTCCCGCAACCTTCGCGACCCCTTCACGGGGAAGTGGGTGGTCGTGGGGCGAACCGCGTAGCTAGTGGTGACAATGCGCGCGACCCACTCGCTCCGATGCGTCGTACCCCTTCGATCCCGCACCATGCCGAAACCAATTGACATTCCCTCCCCGAACCCGACGGGTCGCGAGACCGGTCGGTGTGGGGCGGGCGTGTTGGTGCGCGTGCCGCCCGCGCCGCGCACCCGCGACTTCGCTAACCAATAACGCCCGCAGTCATCCGACGCAAGGCCCGTTGCCACCTGGGGCGATGGAGTCCACGCGTCCGCTTCGTGTTCGGTGTTCGGTCCCTCGCGTTCGGTCGTGCCCGCCGCCGATCGGACCCCGACCCGCGGACGCGGTGCCGAACACGGAACATCAGACACTCTCAGTTAAGGAGCCGCCGATGCCAATTCCGGCCCTGCGGATCATCGTCCCCACCGACACGCGCAACTTCGGCCGCTTCGGCGACGCCGTGGACGTGCCCGACCTGACCGACGTGCAGACCCGGTCGTACAACCGCTTCCTGCAACTCGAGGTCGCGTTCGACAAGCGCACCCCGACCGGCCTCGAGGGGGTTCTCAAGGAGATCTTCCCCATCGAGAGCTACGACAAGAAGATCTCGCTCGAGTACATCCGGTACGACCTCGGCAAGCCGCGGTACGACGCCGACGAGTGCCGCCAACTGCGCCTCACCTACGGGCGCCCGTTCCGCGTGTGGCTGCGGCTCAAGAAGACCGACGGCACCGCGGTCGAGGAAGAGGTCTACCTGGGCGACATGCCCATCATGATCGGCGGCGGCGAGTTCATCATCAACGGGGCCGAGCGGGTCGTCGTCTCGCAGTTGCACCGCTCGCCGGGCGTGGACTTCGTCGTCTCCCGCGAGGCCGACAAGGACCTGCACTCGTGCCGGATCATCCCGGAGCGCGGCAGTTGGATCGAGATCAACGCGACCAAGAAGGACACGCTCGGGGTCCGCATCGACCAGTCCGGCAAGTTCTCCGCGGTCACGCTCCTGCGGGCGATGGACCCGATGTACACCAGCACCGCCAACATCCTCAAGGAGTTCTTCGAGCCGGAGAAGGTCAAGCTGAAGGCGAAGGAGACCCGCGCGCGGCTCGTCGGCGACCTGGAAGCCGGCGTCATGCCGATGTACGCGGCCGACGACGTGATCGACCCGGAGACGGGCGAAGTGTACCTCGACGCGGGCAAGCCGTTCACCGCCGACAAGGTGGACAAGGCGATGATGTCGCAGCTCACCGAGGTGCTCGCCATCGCGTACCCGAAGGACCCGATCCTCTTCAACTCGATCGCCGAGGACGTGGGCACCGGCACCCAGGCCGACTCGCACGAGGGCGCGCTGCTCAAGATCTACCAGCGGCTCCGGCCCGGCAACCCGCCGCAACTGGAGAAGGCCCGCGAGCTGTTCCGCGAGAAGTTCCAGGACGCGAACCGGTACCGGCTCGGCCGCGTCGGCCGGTTCCGCATCAACCGCAAGTTCGACCAGCAGGTCGCCGAGACGGAGATGACGCTCCGCAGCGTGGACTTCGTCAACTCGGTCAAGTACCTGCTCGACCTGCGGACCAACAAGGGCCACGTGGACGACATCGACCACCTGGGCAACCGCCGCCTGCGGACCATCGACGAACTCGCCGCGGACGAACTCCGCAAGGGGTTCCTGAAGCTCCGCCGCACCGTGCAGGAGCGCATGGCGATCCGCGACCAGCAGGACATGAGCCCGCGGTCGCTCATCAACCCGAAGAGCGTGTCCGCCGCCATCGAGTACTTCTTCGGCCGCAGCGAGCTGTCGCAGGTCGTGGACCAGACGAACCCGCTGGCGCAACTGACGCACGAGCGGCGGCTGTCGGCGCTCGGGCCGGGCGGCTTGAACCGCAAGCGGGCCGGGTTCGAGGTGCGCGACGTCCACATCTCGCACTACGGCCGCATCTGCCCCATCGAGACGCCCGAGGGCACGAACATCGGCCTCATCTCGTCGCTCTCGATCTACGCCGAGATCGACGAGTACGGGTTCCTCATCACCCCGTACAAGAAGGTCAAGAACAAGAAGCTGACCGACGAGGTGGTGAAGTTGCGGGCCGACGAGGAGGGCACCGCGGTGCTGGCCCCGGCCGACACGCCGACCGAGGGCGACAGGATCACCGTGGACCGGGTCAGCGGCCGGATGAGCGGCGACCTCCAGATGATCCCGGCCGAGAAGGTCGAGTACATCGACGTGTCGCCCAAGCAGATGGTCGGCGTCTCC
>JAYUBA010000282.1:0-7583 GCA_043741075.1 Frigoriglobus sp. | reverse complement strand
GGACGTTCAGTTCGACGGCGACCTGCCGTTCATTCAGAACGCGCTGCAAAGCAAGATCGAAGACCGCATGTTGGTGCTGGAAGTCGCGCAGCAGCTCGAAGCGCCGCCACCCTCTCCCCCAAGGGGAGAGGGCAAGACAAAACACCTTCTGCCCGCGAGGCGCCCGTGACCGACGACGACTTCGCCCCGCCCTCCGCTTCGCACCTCGCGCTGTCCACAGGCACCGCGGCGGGGCTGGCCGGGTTACTCATCGGCTGCACGCTGCTCGTGTCGGCGTGCGCCCTGATGGTATTCAACGTGATCCTCTTCTCGCTCGGCATGCGCGGCATCCCCCGCGACCTGGCGCAGCTCGGCGGCCTGATCGGCGCCGTCGGGGTCGCGGCGCTAGGCGTGTTCGCGGTGGCGTCCGGGGTGCGCGGCTGGAACGCCGCGAACCGCGCCGGCGAATCGAACGCGCTGGGCATCGCGGGCACCCTGGCAGGCGCCGTAGGGCTGGTCGCGTGGCTCATCGCCGCCATCGACATGCTCGCGATCGTGGGCCTGTTCCGGTAACGCCGCCCCCCCTTCCCCCACTCCGAGATCACCATGCGCCGAGTCGCACACCTGTTCGCGTTCACCGCGCTGCTGTTCCTCGCCGGCCCGGTCGGTCGCGCGCAAGAGAAGAAAGCGCCGCAGTTCGACCGCACCGAGGCGCGGGTGCCGATGCGCGACGGGACGAAGCTGTTCACCACGCTCCACGTCCCGAAGGACGCGAAGGAACCGCTCCCGATCATCTTCCTCCGCACGCCCTACGGCATCGACGGCCGCACCGAAAAGCTCCTCCAGAACTACTTCAAGGAACTCGCCGAAGACGGCTACGCGTTCGCGCTGCAAGACATCCGCGGGCGGTTCAAGTCGGAAGGCACGTTCGTGATGACGCGGCCGGCGCGCGACCGAACCGACCCGAAGGTGGTGGACGAGGCGTCCGACACCAACGACACCATCGACTGGCTGCTGAAGACGGTGAAGGGGAACAACGGCCGCGTCGGGATGCTCGGCGTCAGCTACCCCGGCTGGCTCACCGCGGTCGCCATGCTCGACCCGCACCCGGCGCTCAAGGCGGTATCGCCGCAGGCGTCCCCGGTCGATATGTACCTCGGCGACGACTTCCACCACAACGGCGCGTTCCGCCTCAGCTACGGGTTCGAGTACGTCGCGATGATGGAGACGGACAAGAGCAACTTCAACTTCAAGTTCGACAAGCACGACACCTACGACTGGTATCTGAAGCTCGGCGCGCTGTCGAACGTGAACCGCAAGCACTTCAAGAACAAGCTGCCGACGTGGAACGACTTCGTCGCGCACCCGAACTACGACGCGTTCTGGAAGACCCAATCGCTCGAACCGCGGCTCACGAAGGTCACCGTCCCGACGCTCAACGTGGCCGGGTGGTACGACCAGGAGGACTTCCGCGGCCCGCTCCGCATCTACGAGTTGCTGGAGAAGCACGACGCAAAGGATCAGAACTTCCTGGTGGTCGGGCCGTGGAACCACGGCGGCTGGGGCACCGGCAAGGGCGACCGGCTCGACCGCGTGTCGTTCGGCTCCGACACCGGCGCGTACTTCCGCAAGGAGGTGCAGGCACCGTTCTTCGCGAAGTACCTGAAGGACAAGGGCGACGCCCCGCCGGAAGCCCGCGTCTTCCAAACGGGCGCGAACAAGTGGGAAACGTACGACGCGTGGCCGCCGAAGGCCGCCGCGCCACGGACGCTGTACTTCCACCCCAAGGGCAAGCTCGGCTTCGACGCGCCGAAGGACGCCGACGACGCGTCCGACGAGTATGTGTCCGATCCGGCGAACCCGGTGCCGTACCGCCCGCGCCCGGTGCGCCCCACCTATCCCGGCCCGGAGTGGCCGACGTGGATGGTGCAGGATCAACGCTTCACACACGGTCGCCCGGACGTACTCAGCTATGAAACCGAACCGCTCGCCGAAGACTTGACCGTCGCCGGGTCGATGAAGGTGAAGCTGTTCGGCTCCACGTCCGGCACCGACTGCGACTGGATCGTGCGCCTCATCGACGTGTACCCGGAGGACCACGCGAAGCCCGCGGACATGGCCGGCTACCAACTGCTCATCGCGGGCGAGCCGGTGCGGGCGCGGTTCCGCAAGAGCCTGGAGAAGCCCGAAGCGGTGAAGCCCGGCGCGGTCGAGGAGTACGCCATTGATTTGAATTGGGGTCACCATCGGTTCCGCAAGGGACACAAGGTGATGGTGCAGGTGAGCAGCACGTGGTTCCCGGTGATCGACCGGAACCCGCAGACGTTCGTGCCGAACATCTTCGAGGCCGAAGACGCCGACTTCCGGAAAGCGACGCAGCGGGTGTTCCGCACCGCCAAGTTCCCGTCGAGCGTCACGCTCGATGTGCTGAAGGCGAAGTGATCCCAACCGACCGCGCTCGCCAAGATGGCCAAAGGTGGCCACTTGGCCAACTTGGAAAACGAACGAGATTTCCAGCGTTTTTCGTCCAAGGCGGCCAAGCTGGCCAAGTTGGCCACACGATTGGGCAGCAGAGGCTTTCTCATGCGATCTTTGCTCCTCACCTTCGCCCTCGTCGCCGCGTTTCCCCCCGCGGGGGCGCAGCCACCCAAACCCGCCGCGGTGCGGGTCGGGGCCGCGGCCGTCGAACTCGAAGCCGACGACGACATGGTCATCGGCGGGAGCATTCTCCCGTACAAGGTGAAGGGGCAGGAAGGTCAGTTGCGGGCCGTCGCGACGGTCATCGAGAAGCCCGGCGGGGGCAAGGTGTGCGTCGTCGCGTGCGACGTGCTCATGCTCAACCGCGACCTGCTCGACCCGGTCGCGGAACAGGTGGCGAAGGCGCTCGGCATCCCGGAATCGCACGTCCTCATCAACTGCACGCACACGCACCACGCGCCGAGCACCGTCACCATCCACGGGTACGAACGCGACGAGGTCTTTTGCCGCCGCGTGCAGAAGGCCGTCGTGAAGGCCGCGACGGACGCGAACGCGAAGCTCAAGACCGGCGACGCGACGTTCCACTTCCGGCTCGGCGAGGAGTCGTCCGTCGGGCAGAACAGCCGCCTCTTGCTGAAGGACGACAGCATCTTTTGGATCGGGCCGAAGGACGACGCCGTGCGGCCGACCGGCCCGTTCGACCCGGAGTTGCCGGTGCTCGCCTTCCGCGGCGCGGACAACAAGCCGCTGGCGGTGCTGTTCAACCACAGCACGCACACCATCGGCACGCGCAAGCCCGGCCGGTCGCCGTCGTTCTACGGGCTGGCCGCGCAGGAACTCGAAGCCGAGATGGGCGGGACGTTCCTGTTCCTCGAAGGCGCGTCCGGCTCGACGCACAGCCTCGGCACGCCGGCGGCGGAGAGCACCATCCGCATCAAGCAGGCGGTCAAGGACGCGCTGGAGAAAACCCAGCCGCTTGCGGCTTCGCGTGTGACCGCCGTGAAGAAGCCCTTCAAGTTCAAGGTCCGCACGTTCGACGAGGCGAAGGAGGAGGCGGCGGTATCGGCGTACTGCAATGCGCGGGCGGGGAAGCGGGCGGAGGAGTACACCGACGTGTTCCGCGCGCAGCGGAAGGCGCTGGCCCCGAAGCAGGGCGAGGAGCGGACGACGTGGGTTCAGGTGGTGCTGATCGGCGACGTGGCGATGGTGGGCGTGCCGGCGGAGTTCTTCACGGTGTTGGGCCAGGACATCAAGCGGCGGTCGCCGTTCCGGTACACCTATGTGGCGGAGTTGGCGAACGACTACATCGGCTACCTGCCGGACAAGAAGGCGTTCGACCTGGGCGGCTACCAGACGTGGACCGGCTTGCACAGCTTCGCCGACCGCGGCGCCGGCGAGCGCATGGTAGATGCGGCGGTGACGATGCTCGAAGAGCTGGCGAAAAAAGAATAAGGAGGGCTACCGTGCCGGAAAACAAGCAACCGTGGGACGCGGTGTTCGACCGCATCCGCGTACTCCGTTCTCCTGAGAACATCAGCACCGGTTTGGTGACGAACATTGAATTCGACACCGCCGAAACGGTTCTCAACGTGCGGCTTCCACCGAGCTATCGCAGTTTCGCATTTAGATTCGGCCTGCCCGGGGGGTTGATGAACTACCTCCGACTCGACGCACTCGTCGGCCGGAAACGAACCGACTCAACCGTCCTGACCATGACCCGGTGGGTGCGCGAAGACGTTGCATCCGAACACGGCGCGGACGCATATTGTTCCCTCGAACGGATTCGCCAGTTCGTGGTCTTCGGCGATGATGGCGGAGGTGGGTGGTTCGTGTTCGATACGACGCAACTGACCTCGCTCGACCCAATCGAGTATCGGATTTACTGGGTACCGAAGCATCACGGCGCGGCGAGATCGGCCGGGCACGCCGACAACAGGGTCTCGGCCCGGACCACCCACAGCACCTCGTGCCCGACGTCCGGCTGTAACCCGTCGAGGGCCCGCAGCACCCGCCCCTGCTTCTCGAGCACCGGGCGCATCCGGTCCGGGTCGGCGGCGGCCGGCGCCCGCAGTTCGTCGAACCGGTGGAGCCGGTTGGTGACGGTGCGGACGGACGCCGCCGTCGCGAAGGTCTGGAACCGGTACGTCTTCGACCGCCGCTCCGGCTGTTGGTGATGGACGCCCTCGAACGGATTGAGATCGACGCCCGGACGCGGCTCGCCAACCTCCACGCCGCCCGCCACGGGCCGTTCGGATACGCTGACGCCCCTGCGGCCCTGCCCAACCTCGCCGTCGATCCGCGGCTGAAATTCCTCGTCTACTTCCGCGACCAACTGGTCTACAGCCGCGAAGAGTTCGTCACCCACTTCCGCGCCAAGTACGGGTCTGACCACAACGACTTACCCATTTGGGTGACGTGCGAGCTGATGACATTCGGCCACCTCGTCACGTTCAACCGCGGCTGTGCGGCGGACATTCAGAAGGCTCTCGCCGACCGGTACAGCGTCGCGGACGTGGTGTGCCGTTCCTGGCTGAAGACGCTGAACACGGTTCGCAACATCTGCGCCCACCACGCCCGGCTGTGGAACCGCGTGTTCGGCGTCCGGCCGATGATCCCGAACAAGAACCCACTCTGGAACAAGCCGGTCCCGATTCCCAGCGACCACGTGTTCGGGGTGCCGACCATCTGCCGGCACTGCCTCGGCATCATCGCGCCAGACAGCGACTGGCCCGACCGCTTCAAGGAGTTGCTGGCCGACTACCCCGACATCCCCCGCCTCGGCCTCGGGCTGATCCCGGACTGGGACAAGCACCCGCTGTGGGCGTGACCGAACGAACCGGAGGACACCGGCTATGAGGAGTGAATGGACGACCCGACCACTTGAGAAATTGACCGACAACTTCGACAGCATGCGCATTCCTGCCAAAGATGCGGACCTCGGCGCGACGGTGTTCCGCCACCTCGACATCCCGCTCGACGCGCAGTGGACGAACCCGCAGGGGCGGCCGATCCCGATCGTCGCCGGGACCGGCGCGGCGGTCCCCGAACTGGTGTAACGGTCCGGCCCGAGAACCCGTCTCGACGCGCCCCTCGGTGTCTCCTCGCGCGGCGACTGTGCGCCGCAAAGTTCCTAAGACAACCGGGTGATTCCACCACCGCCCGCGAGGAGGATGCCGTGCAAGGCCACCCCGACGTGATCGAAGCCCTGAACCGCGCGCTCACCATCGAACTGACCGCGATCAACCAGTACTTCGTGCAAGCGAAGATGTGCAAGAACTGGGGCTTCATGAAGCTCGCCGGCAAGCACTACGAGGAGTCGATGGGGGAGATGAAGCACGCCGAGAAGCTCATCGACCGCGTCCTGTTCCTCGAAGGCGTGCCGAACATCGCCCGCTACGCCGTGATTCGCGTGGGCACCGATGTGAAGGAGCAGTTCGAGAACGACCTGACGCTCGAGACGGGCGGCGTGATCGCTTACAACGAACTGGTCGATCTGTGTATCAAGCTGAAGGACAACGGGACGCACGCCCTCGCGCTCGAAATCCTGGTGGAATCCGAGGAGCACGTGGACTGGTTGGAAACGCAGTTGGGGCTGATTAAAGCGGTCGGGCTGGAGCGCTACTTGGCGGAGCAGATGACGGGCGACGAGGACGGTGAGTAGACGGCGAGGTACGCGGCCAGTTCGCGGTGGCAGCAGGTGCAGCCGTCGCCGGCCTCGGTCGCCTGTCGCACCTCCTTCACGGTGCGCAGGCCGAGCGCGACGATCGCGGAAATGACCGTCTCTTCGGTCACGCCCAGGCACCGGCACACCACGCGATCGGGGCAACTGCCGACGGTGGCGCACGACCGGCACGAGCCGGCACAATCTTCTGTCGTGGTTTGGAGTAGTTCCATTTCAGGAAGCGGCTACTGGCGGGGCTGTTGAGATTCAGTCTCATTGAATATTAGCACCGCTCCCCGAGGGGATCAAGAGGGAAAATGATGTTGGCGAGCCGCGGGGTTTATCCCCGCGGGGTCTGGATGTGTTCACACCGGCCGGGGTGAACCCGGCCGCTCGCCAGACAACTCGCTGCCGCTCGCCAAAACCGTCACTTCAACTGCTTGATCCACTGCTCGATCAACTTCACCGCGGGTTCGTCCACTACGTTCGACGCGATGTGCGGCATCCGCCCCAAGCCGGTGAGCGTCATGCGGTGGTAGATCATCGACCGCGCCGGGTCGCCGGGCACCAGGATGCGCGGCTCCTTCAAGTCGAAGGTGCCCTGCCCCGGCTTCGTGTCGATCGCGCCCAGGTCGCGCACTGCCAGCGTCGCGAGCAGTTGGAACTCGGCGTTGCCCCCGCCCCACTTGCGGTGACAGTGGCTACAGTTGGCGTGCAGGTAGGCGCGGGCGCGGTCTTCGAGCGGCACCGTCTCGTCGCGGTAGTCGGCGAGCTTGGCGAGCTTGTCCGGCGCGGCCGGGAGCTTCTTGGTGAACAGGCCGATGTGGTCGAGCGTCGCGAGTTGGTTCGCGACCACCCCGCCGTAGTTGTGGTCGCGATTCATCTGTGCGGTGTTCACACCCAGCGCGTACTTGGCCGTCACCGTGTGGCACATGTTGCACTCCGCGCGGCTGGGGAAGTGCCACTTCTGCTTCTTCTCGCCGGCCGCGGTCTTCAGGGTGTACTCGCGGTCCACGCCGTTCTTGTCGGCCAACTCGGCGTCGGTCTGGGCGTCGTTCCAGATGTAGGTGTAGCCGTTCCACACCTGATCGCCGTACTCCTCCGTGCCGCCGAGTACGCTCACGACGAGCAGCCGCGTTTCGAGGCGCCGCTTCTGGCCCGGTTCGGTTTCCAGGAAGAAGTGCTTCACCAGAACGGTGCCGTTGGGGAAGCGCCAGCCGGGCACGGAGCCGGGCGCCGGCTGCGGGTAGACGATCGTCTCGAACTCGATCTGCCCCTCACCGGGGATGGCGATGAAGCGCTCCTTCGTGGCGCCGTCGGACCACAACTCCGCGTTCACCGAGTACGGGATCAGCCCCTTCTCCGGCGTGAGCTTCGCGGTGTCGGCGAAGAGACCGGTTTCGCTCAGTTTGCGGGGGAACTCGCCCTGACCCTTCGCGACGGGCGGCGGCGGGGCGAGCTGGTA
>JAYUBA010000281.1:0-2271 GCA_043741075.1 Frigoriglobus sp. | reverse complement strand
CCCTGCTCTTCGCGCTGTTCCTCTTCACCTGCACCGCCGCCCCCGCGCAACCGAAAGCACAAACCGTCACGTCGAAGGGCGGCGTGGTGGTGTGCGTGTCGCCGCCGGCCGCGGACGTGGGCCTCGCCGTGCTGAAGAAGGGCGGGAACGCGGTCGATTCCGCGGTCGCAACGGCGTTCGCGCTGGCGGTGACGTGGCCCGAAGCCGGGAACATCGGCGGCGGCGGGTTCATGATGGTCGCCCCGCCGGGCAAAGAGCCGACGTGCATCGAATACCGCGAGACCGCGCCGACCGCGGCGAAGGTCGATCTCCTCGCCGACGGCAAGGTGACGGGCTTCGACCACAAGGCCGCCGGCGTGCCGGGCACCGTGCGCGGGCTGGCTCTCGCGCACGCGAAGTTCGGCAAGCTGCCGTGGAAGGACGTGGTGCTTCCCGCGGTGAAGCTCGCGGAAGACGGCTTCACCGTGAACGCGGCCCTGGCCGGCGGGTTGAACCGCGTACTCGCCGACCCGAAGACGACGAACGCAGAGTTCAAGCGCGTCTACGGCAAGCCGGACGGCACGAAGTGGCAGGCCGGCGACACCTTGGTGCTGAAAGACCTCGGCCGCACGCTGCGGCTGATCGCGGAGAAAGGGCCGGACACGTTCTACACCGGCGGACTCGCGGACCTGCTCGAAAAGGAGATGAAAGCCGGCGGCGGACTCATCACCAAAACCGATCTCGAAGGCTATAAGGCGAACGAGCGGAAGCCGATCCACACCACGTTCCGCGGGTTCGACGTGTACGGCCCGCCCCTGCCGAGTTCCGGCGGCGTCGCGCTCGCGGAGATGCTCAACATCCTCGAACACTTCGACCTGAAGAAGCACGGCCGGTGGTCGCCGGAGACATCGCACCTGATGATCGAGGCGATGAAGCGATCCTACGCCGACCGCGCGCGACACCTCGGCGACCCGGACTTCACCAAGATCCCCGCGAACCTCACGACCAAGGAATATGCGAAGAAACTCGCGCTGGGCATCGACCTCAAGAAGGCGACGCCGAGCGCCGACCTCGCCCCGGAGATTATGCCCGACAACGAGAGCGACAGCACCACGCACTTCTCGGTGATCGACAAGGACGGGTTGGCCGTGAGCAACACGTACACGCTGGAGAACAGCTACGGCAACCGCGTGGTGGTTCGCGGCGCGGGCTACATCCTCAACAACGAGATGACCGACTTCAACCCGCGCCCGGGCTTCACATCCACCAAAGGACAGATTGGGACGAAGCCGAACCAGATCGCGCCGGGCAAGCGGATGCTGTCGTCCATGACGCCGGTGATCGTGCTGAAGGACGGCAAACCGGTGCTCATTACGGGAAGCCCCGGCGGGCGGACGATCATCAACACGGTGCTGTGCGTCGTGCTGAACGTGACCGAATTCGGCATGTCGGTCGAGGACGCCGTGAGCGCCCCGCGACTGCATCACCAGTGGTTCCCGGACGCGGCGCGGTTCGAGGGCGTGAAGGCGCACCCGGAGTTGGTGACGAAGCTGACAGCGCTCGGCCACACCGTCGGCGAACACAAGCAGGGCGACGGGCACTCGATCGGGATCGACCCGAAGACCGGCGTGAGGGTGGGTGCTGCCGATAAGAGGCTGGATGGGAAGGCCGTGGGGGAGTGAGTGGGTGAACCCCGCCCGCAAGGGCAGTAGGCGTTCGTGTTTTGCCCTCTCCCCTTGCGGGAGAGGGTGGCGGCGCTTCGCCGACGGGTGAGGGGTAACCTTCGCACCAGAAAACAGCTTCGCCCTTCTCGCATAGCCCAGCACCCCTCACCCGCAAGGGGAGAGGGCGAACACAAGCCTCACATTGACCTGCCCTTCCGCCCCGCGGCGCGGTACAAACGCGGCATGTCGTCGGCACCACCAATACCCTCGAACCGCTGGACCGCCCCGCTCGCGGGGATGGCCGTCGCGCTGGGCGACTGGTCGTTGTTCGCGGCCCGCGCGCTCGCCGGCGTCACCGGCCGCGCGTTCGGGCGCCGCGAGTTGCTCCGCGTGTCGGTGGAGGTGGGCGCGAACAGCGTGGGCGTGGTCGCGATCACCGGCCTGTTCATCGGCATGGTGCTGGCGGTGCAGGCGTACGGGCAGTTCCACACGATCGGCCTGGAAACGTCGCTCGGCGCGGTGATCCACATCTCCGTGGTACGGGAACTCGGCCCGGTGCTCGCGGCGGTGATGCTCGCCGGCCGGATCGGCTCCGCGATGGCCGCGGAACTGGCGACGATGCGCGTGA
>JAYUBA010000280.1:0-2273 GCA_043741075.1 Frigoriglobus sp. | reverse complement strand
TGAGGGGTAACCTTTGCGAGTGGCGGGGGCTTCGCGTGGTCCGCAGAACTCCACACCCCTCACCCGGCGGCGAAGCGCCGCCACCCTCTCCCGCAAGGGGAGAGGGCAAGAAGAGATGAGCCGGGCGGCCGATATTCCTACCGAGAGACCGATGCCGGACACAGCAACGATCATCACCGCGCTGGCGCTCGTCGTGGTGCTCGCGCCGACGGCGCTTCTGCTCGCACTCGGGCTGCCCTCCCTAGTCGAGCGCCCGCTGAGCGAGCCGGCGGCGGCGCGGGCGGTGCGGTGGGCCGTTTCCGTCGCGCTGGTCGCGGCGGTCGGCGTGTTCGTCGGGATGCTGGCGACCGACGACCGGCACGTGCCCCTGGAACTGGGGAACTGGGTGGCCGTCGGCGGGCACGCGGAGGGCACGGCCGGTGCCGCGGCGGGCCACGCACCCGGCTACCACTTCGCCGTCAAGTTCCTGTTCGACCGCCTGTCGGTGGCGTTCCTCATCCTCGCGCTGGTGCTGTGCGGCACCATCGCCCACTTCGCCTCCAAGTACCTGCACCGCGAGCGCGGGTACAACCGGTTCTTCGTGCTGTACGCGGTGTTCGTGCTGGGCATGGTGGTGGCGACCACGGCCGGCACCATCGAGACGCTGTTCGCCGGGTGGGAGCTGGTCGGGCTGTCCAGCGCGCTGCTGGTCGCGTTCTTCCACGAGCGCCCGGCCCCGGTGCGGAACGGGCTGTGGGTGTGGGCCGTGTACCGCACCACCGACGTGTTCCTGGTGCTGGCGGCGGTGGTCATGCACGGCGCCACCGGCGGCGGCGACTTCGACCGCATTCTCGGTGCGGAGAACTGGCCGAACGGGCACGCGGCGTTGACCGAAGCGCAGGCGCTCCTGATCGGCCTCCTCTTGCTCGGCGCCGCGGTGGGCAAGTCGGCGCTGGTGCCGCTGTCCGGGTGGCTCCCGCGGGCGATGGAGGGGCCGACGCCGAGCAGCGCCGTGTTCTACGGCGCGCTGTCGGTCCACTTCGGCGCGTTCCTGCTGCTGCGGACCAACCCGCTGCTGGCGGCGTCCGCGACGCTGGCGGTGGTGGTCGTCGCGTTCGGGCTGTGTACCGCACTGTTCGCGTACCTGGCCGGGACCGTGCAGACGGACATCAAGAGCGCGCTGTCGTTCGCGTCCCTCACGCAGGTGGGGATCATCGTCGCGGAGATCGGCCTGGGGCGGTGGGAGCCGTTCCTGTGGTACGTCGCGCTGGTCCACCTGCTCGGCCACGCGTGCCTGCGGACCCTCCAGTTCCTCCGCGCCCCGACGCTGCTGCAGGACTACCGGCACCTGGAGAACGCGCTCGGCTCGCGGCTGAACCACGGGGTGCCGGTGTGGGTGCGGCTGGCGCCGCCGCGGATGCGCGGGTGGGTGTACCGGTTCGCCCTCGAGCGCGGCTACCTGGACGCCCTCATCGCCCGGTTCGTGGTGGGCCCGTTCGTGGCGCTGTTCTGTTGGTGCGACGCCGCCGAGCGGCGGTGGACGGCGCGACTCAACGGCGTGAACCCGCCGGACCCGACTGCGGTCGCCGCGCCCTCCGCGCCGACCGTTCCCGTGGCGCCCCCTGTCCCGACGGAACACGCCGCCGCGGCGGCCGAGCGACCCGCATGAACCTTTTCGCGCCTTCCTGGGTGGAACTCTCGGTCGCCGTCCCGCTGGTCGGGGCGGTGTGCGTCAGCCGCCTCCGCGACCCGAACGCGGCGTACCGGTGGTGCCTCGGCTTCACCGGGGCGACGCTCGCGTGCGCGGTCCTGGCGGCGCTCGCCTTCACGCTCGGCGCGCCGGCCGCGTGGGGGCTGCTGCCGCGCGGGGCCGGCGCGCCGTTCGCGGTGGACGGGTTCAGCGCGCCGCTCCTGCCGCTGGTCGCGCTCCTGCACTTCTTGACCGCGCTGGCGACGGCGCGGACCAAGATGGCGCGGTTCTCGTTCGCGTGGATGCTGGCCGGCGAGGCGGTGCGCCTGGCCGCGTTCGCGTGCGTGGACCCGTGGCTCCTGATCGGCCTGCTCACGGCCGCCACCGTGCCGCCGCTGTTCGAGTTGCAGAACCGGCAGCGGCCCACGCGGGTGTACGTGCTCCACATGGGGGCGTTCGTCGCGCTCCTGGTGAGCGGGTGGGCGTGCGCCACAAACCTGCCGGACTGGCGGGGCGTGTCCGGCGCGCTGCTGCTCGCGGCGGTGCTGGTGCGCAGCGGGACGGTGCCGTTCCACCTGTGGGTGGCCGACCTGTGCGAGAACGG
>JAYUBA010000279.1:0-2273 GCA_043741075.1 Frigoriglobus sp. | reverse complement strand
TTCACCGCCGTGGCCGAATTGAAGCGACGCGGTCGTATCGCGAGCGCGGCCCGGCGTGCGGGTTCTCCACGGTTCACCGCCGTGGCCGAATTGAAGCTGACGTTCGCCGTGCGGGTCGATCCGCCCGGCAAACGTTCTCCACGGTTCACCGCCGTGGCCGAATTGACGCGGCCGAGGGGGTGGACCCGCTCCGGGAGCTGCGTCGTTTCTCCACGGCGTCACCGCCGACGCCGAATTGAAGCGGCAAGCCCGGCACGTCGCCGCTTTCACTCCGTCAGACGGAGCTTCGCCTGACTGGGGTCGATGCTCACCAAGAGCGGCCTCGCGAAGTGCGGGAAGCTCACGATGGCCTGCCCCGGCGCGAGGTTCGGCAGGCGGTCCCACAGGCCCTCGTCCACGCCGCCCACGGTGCGCTTCAACAGCGTCGCGACCTGCGGGTCTTTCAGCGCGTGCAAGATGAAGCTGTTGCACAGGCCGAGGACTTGCTTCGGGAGGTGCGACGGCAACTGCGTCACGAAGCACAGCCCGAGCCACCGCTTGCGCCCGCGCTTCGCGATCCGCGCCACCTGCTCGAACAGCACCGGCGTTTTGCTCACCCGCTCCTCGCTCAGGAACTCGTGCGCCTCCTCGATCACGATCAGCACCCGCGGTGGGTCCGCGGCGGTGTCGCCCTTCGCCTTCGCTTTCTCGAACGCTGCGTAGCTCTTCTCCTGCTCGTCCTGCACGCCGCGGAGGATGTCCGCGATCACCAGGTTGTTCAGTTCCGAGAACCCGCTGTCGGACAGGTCGATGACGGACAAACTGCCGGGCCGCAACAGGTTCGCGTAGGTCATCGGGCCGGGGCCGCTGTCGTCGTGGAACACCTTCATACGGTTCAGCCGGGCGATCCGCCCCAGCACCGCGCGCCACGAGATCGCGTTACCCGGCGGGCTGGCCGCGTTCACCCGCGTCGCGAGCTTCGCCTTCCCTTCCGATGTCTTTAGCGCGCCCGTTCGCGACTCGAACCCGGTCGGCGCGTCCTCGTCGAACAGCGACGGCGTCGCCTTGCCCCGGGCCTCCTTCGGCCCCTTGTCCGCGCGCGCGAGGCACGCCCCCACCACGTCCATCAGGAGCGACAGCAGCATCCGCGGATAGCCGCGCTCGAACTCGTCGTTCTCCAGCGCCAGCCGCTCCTGATCCGGGCTGTTCTTCGCCGGGAAGATACCGAGGTCGCGCATCACCTCCTTCGCAATGTCGAACGCCTTCAGGAACCGCTCCTGCTGCGCGTCGGACAGGTCGAGGATTTCCATCACCGCGTAGGGCGAGAGCCGCGCGAACTGGAGCGAGAACTCCTTCCGGTTCGGGTGAGCAGGGTTCGCGGTGCCGCGGCCGACGAGGTGGTACACGGTCATGTCCTTCACGGGCACGCCGGCCGGCGACAGCCCCCGGTCGCGCAGCCCCGCGAGCATCGCCGCGCTGTCGGTCGGCTCGTGCATCACCGTGTACTCGCCCTCCACGTCCAGCACGATCACCGCCATCCCCGCGGCGCGGGCGCGGGCGATCAGGCCCGCCACCGTCGTGGACTTGCCGCCGCCCGTGGTGCCGAGGATCGCGGTGTGCCGCGGGAAGACGGCCTTCGTGTGCGACGGCGCGCCCACTTCCACCCGCTCGTGCCCGACGGCGAGGCCGAGGCGCACGTCCCCGCCGCACTTCAACACCTTCCCGGCCTCATCGTCGCCCAGCACGAACACCGGGCTGTTCGGCAGCGGGCGGAGCCGCGGCGGGGTGAGTTCGCCGTTCTTCAGCTCCTCGCCCAGGAGCGTCACCTGGAACCGACCGTGGTACGGCGGCAGATAGTCGCCGCCGTGCGTGGCGACGGCCGTGAGCATGGGCGAGTCGCCCCGCAGCCCGTCCGGCTCGGCGAACGGCCCGGCGGTCACGACGCCGAGGTACGCGCGCCCGTCGGTGCGGCTCTTGATGCGCACCAGCGATTGCGCCGGGGCCGCGTGGAGCCGGTCCTTCGGCACCACGACCGTCACCGTGAGGTCGGTGCTGCCGGGCAGGTCGAAGAGCGTCTTGCCGACCGCGCCGGCGTCGTCCGGGTGCGGGACGACCGGGCCGCCGGCCGCCGCGGTGTCGGCGGCGAGCCGGTCGAGGAACGCGGTGCCGTTCGTGCTGTCGATCATGTGAGTCTCCTGTGTTGGCGAACCCGGAGCGTCAGCGACGGGGTGTTATGCTTAGGCGAACCCGGAGCGTCAGCGACGGGGTGGTTGTGGTGGCCGGGGGCGCTGCGG
>JAYUBA010000278.1:0-7625 GCA_043741075.1 Frigoriglobus sp. | reverse complement strand
CGGGGTCTCGGCACAGGCTCTGCAAGCGGGGTGGCGCGACGCCCCGCAGATGATGACGGACCTCACTCGCCCTTCAAAGGAGTATCGCCATGAGGCGGGCATTCACGCTGCTCGAACTGTTGGTCGTGATCGCGATCATCGCGGTTCTGATTGGACTATTGCTCCCCGCCGTTCAGAAGGTCCGGGAGGCCGCCCTGATGGCCCAGAGCCAGAACAACATTCGGCAGATCGGCCTGGCCTTACACCACACCGCCGACACGAACCAGGGCCAACTCCCCGGCCACTACGATACCGGCCCCGCATACCGCTACTCCACCCTGATCGAGTTGCTCCCGTACCTCGAGGCCCAGCCGATGTATCAGTACATCGACCGCCACGGAGGTCCCCCGATCGGGCGCGAATGGTTGCTCCCCGTCCGTGCTTATATGTCCCCACTTGACCCCTCACACGGGACGAAGATGGCAGAATTCAACAGGTGGTTCGACACTGACGACCCCGACAAACTGTCTGCTTCCAGTTACGCCATCAATGCCCAGTTCTTCATGTCCCGGCCGGACCTGCGGAACATCACCGACGGGCTCTCGCAAACGATCTGGCTGTCCGAACACTACGCCTGGAACTGTGGCGGCGTCGCGTTCATGTACACGGCCGGTTTCACCCAGGGACCGAGCGGGAGTTGGGGTGCGGTACAGCCGGCGACGTTCGCGCACGCCTACGCCCAAGGGCGTCCCGCTCCGGGCGACTACATCCCGATCACCACTGGCAACCCGCCGGTGACCACGGCGGCGGGGGGGGCCACGTTCCAGGTCAGCCCGCGGCCCGCGGACTGCGATCCGCGCCTCCCGAACGCGGCTTCGCGCCGCGGCCTGCAAGTCGGCATGGCGGACGGCAGCACGCGCATCCTCGCGCCGGGGATCGCCCCGAGTACCTTTTGGGGAATGGTCACCCCGTCCGGCGGCGAGGTCATCTCCGCCGACTGACCTACGCACGGTCCACTCAACCAGGCGGACCATTCTTCTATTCTCACGCCCCCACCGGCGCCCCGTGAACCATCAGTTCCCAGGCTTCTTCCAGTGTGGCGCGCGCGGTGCCCAGAAGCGGCAGCGTCGAGTACGTCATCCGCGTGTAGAGGTTCGCGAGTTTCGCGAACGCTTCGCCCAGGCGGCGGGCGAACTCCAGCGGCGTTTCGGCCGGGTCGCGCCCGGCGGCGCGGTCCCACGCCCACGCGTCGAGCGCCTCGAACGTGTACGCGATCAGTTCCGCCGGGTCGCGCCCGTCGGCGGAGCCGTCGGCGAACGGGTTCGAGTATTCGCTGAACGGCGGCGGGCGCACCGGCGCGAGCGGCGTCGTGTCGCCTTCACCCCGTCGCTGACGCTCCGGGTTCGCCCTGCCGAACAGGCCCGCCCACCACGCGCGGATGCCGTCCAGCCACCGCCGCGCCCAGTCGGTGAACGGGGCGAGGTACTTGAGCACGCCGAAGAACAGCCCGAACACGAGCAGCACGGCGACGATCGCGAACACGATCCACTTCACCACGCCGGCGATCTTCGCGAGCGCCCCGCCGAGTTGCGAACTCGAATCGCTACTCCCGTCGCGCTTGCCGCCGTCGTCCTTGGTGTCTTCGCCCTCGCGCTCGTTGTCGCCGCCCCCCTGGGAGTCGTCCTGGTCTTTCTTCGCCTCGCTGTCATCGCCCTTTCCTTTCCCACTGCCCTTCTGATCCCCGCCGGACTGGTCGCTCTTCTTCCCGCTCCCGCCCTTACCGTCCTGACCCTTCCCGCCGCTCCCCTTCTCGCCCTTCGAGCCGCCACCGGGTTTGCCGCCCTTGCCGCTCGCGCTACCGTCGCCGGCCTTCGACTTGTTGCCGCCGCGGCCGTCGCCCTTGCCCGCGGAGTCGCCGAGTTGCGCGTATTTTGAGGCGTCGCGGTCGAGCTTGCCGGCGCGCTCGATGCCGAACCATGGCACCTCGGAATGCGGGCGCGGGAGGAACGCCCCGAGCGCCAGGAACGCGACGATGAGCAACCCGCCGAGGCCGAGCCAGCTCGCGGTCATCGCGGCCGGTATCTTCGCCTTCCGCTGCCGCAGATATCGACGCACGCCGAGCAAACTCGTGGTGACGAGCAGCCCCAGCGCGCTCCCGATGTACACGCCCATCTGGAGGAAGGTGGCCCGGCGGCGCTTGTCGTCGTCGGGGTCGATGAGGGACTGGCCGAGCGCGAACAGCGGCAGCGCCGCGAGCGCGAAGTACAGCACCCACACGCCCGGCGTGTGCCCGCCCTTGTGCTGCGCGTCGCGGTGCAACTTGTACTTCTCGATCCAGTTCCACACGCGCGAGTCGTGCGTGGGTTTCTTCTTCTTACCCCGTCGCTTACGCTCCGGGTTCGCCTTATTCGCGGTGGCGTCGCCCGCCGGCTCGTCATCCGCCGAGAGACCGGCGGCGGAGAGCAGGCCGCGCCCGCTCGAATCCATTTTCTCGTCGATGTGGGTGCAGTCCCAGGTCAGTTTGTGCGCGCTCCACCACACGACGGCCATCAGGCCGAGGTTGACCAGCCAGCCCCACGACTTCAGCCACCCGGACGGATACTCGACGTAGGCGAGCAGCGCGAGGTAGGTGGCGACGGCGAGCGCGACGCCGTAGATTGCGGCGCGGCCGGCGTCGTACTGAATCGAAATGCGGGCGACGAGGACCGCGGCGGCCACGAAGAAGAAGAACGTGTACAGCAGCCGGTCGGAGTACTTCCCCGCGTACAGCACTTCCACGAGGAAGAACACGAGGCTCCCGACCATGAGCATGACGAGCACCGGCCCGATGGCGGTGACGACATAGTCGGCGACCGACGGCGATTCGCGTTCAGCGGCCATGCGGTGATCCACGGCGAGCGGCCGGGTTCATCCCGGCCGTCTTCGCCATGATAACGATTCTCGCGGGTCGCGGTTTCTGCGACGCGACCCCGGAGCGGGCGTTTCGCTTGAACCGGCGCTGGGAATCCCGCAAGATAGAGGTCTGCCGACCCGCCCGCCACCGAGCCGCTTCATGCGCATTCCCACCCTGGCCGCAATCGCCCTCCTCGCTTCCGCCGCTCCGGACCGCGCCGCGGAACCGGTGGACAACGATTACTTCGAGAAGAAGGTGCGGCCGATCCTGGCGGCGAACTGCGTCAACTGCCACGGCCCGAACAAGCAGAAGGGCGGGCTGCGGCTCGACGCGAAGGCCGAGTTCGCCAAGGGCGGCGAAAACGGCCCGGCGGTCGCGCCCGGCGACGCGGCCAAGAGCCGGCTCGTGAAGGCGGTCGCCTACGACGATGAAACCAAGATGCCGCCGAAGGGCAAGCTCAGGGACGCGGACATCGCGACGCTCGCGGAATGGGTGAAGGGTGGCGCGCCGTGGCCCGACGACGGCACCGTCGCGAAGGGGCCGGACAAGACGTTCGACCTGCACGCGCGGGCCAAGGCGCACTGGTCGTTCCAGCCGGTCGCGCGGCCCGCCGTGCCGGACGTGCGGAACACGAAGGTCGAAGTCCGAAACCCGATCGACAACTTCCTCTTGGCGAAGCTCGAGCCCGCCGGGCTGACGTTCGCGCCGCCGGCCGAGAAGCGCGCGCTGCTGCGGCGCGTCTACTTCGACCTCGTCGGACTGCCGCCGTCGCCGGCCGACATCGACGCGTTCCTCAAGGACGAGTCGCCCGAGGCGTTCGAGAAGGTGGTCGAGAAGTTGCTGGCGTCGCCGCAGTACGGCGAGCGGTGGGGCCGGCACTGGCTCGACCTCGTCCGCTACGCCGAGACGCACGGCCACGAGTTCGACTTCGAAATCCCCGACGCGTGGCGGTATCGCGACTACGTGATCCGCGCGTTCAACGCCGACGTGCCGTTCGACCGCTTCCTGACCGAGCACATCGCGGGGGATTTGCTCCCGCCGCGGCGCAGCAAGGACGGCGCGAACGAATCCCTTCTCGCAACCGGATTCTGGTGGCTCGGCGAGGCGAAGCACTCGCCCGTCGATTCGCGCGCCGAGTACGCCGACCGCACCGACAACCAGATCGACGTGTTCGGCAAGGCGGTGTTCGGCCTCACCGTCAGTTGCGCGCGGTGCCACGACCACAAGTTCGACGCCATCGCCACGAAGGACTACTACGCGCTGTTCGGCGTGCTGAGCAGTTCGCGGTTCAACCGCGCCGACGTGAGCGACCCGGCCCCCGCGGTGAAACTGCTCGACGAGTTGAAGACCGTTCGCGCGGAACTGGACGGTGTTTTGGCGAGCGGGGGGCGTAAGCCCCCTGTGGCGCCGCCCTCGCCTCAGAGCGCGGCCTGGCGCGAGAAGGCGACCGCGTTCGAGCCGTTCGGCGCCGGGTGGCGCACGCGGTGGGACGCGGACGGCCTCGCGTTCCGCGCCGAAGCCGGCGACGGGTTCCCGCACTCCGGCCGCGAAGCCCGCAAGCTCAGCGGCGCGCTACGGTCGCCCACGTTCACCATCGACAATCCGTACTTCGCGATCCGCGTCGCCGGGCAGAACGCGCGGGCGCGGCTCGTCCTCAACGGCCTGCAACTCATTCAAGCCCCGATCTACGGCGGCCTCGCGCAAGGCATCAACCACGGGGACGAGTTGCGGTGGATGACGTTCGACCTGCGCATGTGGAAGGGCCAACCGGCGTACCTCGAACTGCTCGACGACGGCCCCGGCTGGGTCGCGATCTCGGACGCGCGGTTCGCGGACAGCCCGCCACCGGGCGAGCCGGGCACGAAGGTGCAACTCCCCGACGCGCCCGCGACCGACAACGCCGAAGCGAAGAAGCTGATCGAGCGCATCCGCGAACTCGAAGCGAAACTGCCCGACCCGCAGCGCGCCCCGACGATGCGCGACGGTGCCGGCATCAACGAGCGCGTGTTCGTGCGCGGGAACCACAAGACGCCCGGCGTCGAGGCACCGCGGGCCACGCTCGAAGCGTTCGGCAAGCCGGCGTTCACCGGACCCGGCAGCGGGCGGCTCGAACTCGCGCGCACCGTCACCGACCCGGCCAACCCGCTCGTCGCCCGCGTCATCGCGAACCGGTTGTGGAAGCACCACTTCGGCGAAGGGCTGGTCCGCAGCCCGGACGACTTCGGCCGCCAGGGCCAGGCACCTACGCACCCCGAATTGCTCGACTGGCTGGCGAGCGAACTGGTGTCGCCGCAAGTTCCGACGGACCGCCGTCCGCCGGCTTTGAAGCCTTCTGCTTGGTCTCTGAAGCACCTTCACAGGTTGATGCTGTTTTCGACAGCGTACCGACAAGCCAGCCGCGCGAACCCCGACCAGAGCGCGAAGGCCGTGACCGCCGACCCGCAGAACACGTTGCTGCACCGGCAGAACGTGAAGCGGCTCGAAGCGGAAGCGATCCGCGATACCATCCTCGCGGCCAGCGGCCGGCTCGACTTGAAGATGGAAGGGGCGGGCGTGCTGCCGTACCTGACCGAACACCAGGTGGGCCGCGGGCGGCCGGGGTCCGGGCCGCTCGACGGCAACGGCCGCCGCAGCGTGTACCTCCAGGTGCGGCGCAACTTCATCAGCCCCATGTTCAGCGCGTTCGACTACCCGACGCCGTTCACCACCATCGGCCGCCGTACCGCGTCCAACGTGCCGGCGCAGGCGCTCGTCATGCTGAACAACCCGTTCGTGCTCCAGCAGGCGGAGTTGTGGGCGAAGCGCGTACTGGCGGCACCGGGCACCGCGGGGGACCGGGTGCGCGCGATGTACGCGACCGCGTTCGGTCGCCCGCCGACGAAGGACGAACTCGCCGCCGCGACGGAGTTCGTCGCGGGGCAGGCGAAGGAGTACGGCACGCCGGACCACCCGAAGGCGTGGGCCGATCTCGCCCACGTCCTGTTCAACGCGAAGGAGTTCATCTTCGTGGAGTGAGCCGCTTCTTGTAGGACGGGCTTCCAGCCTGTCCAGAAGTTACAAAAACAAGTTAGTGAGATCGCCCATGCGCATCGGCATCGTTACCGACATTCACGACGAGGTGGCGCTCCTCGCGGACGCGCTCGCGGCGCTGCGGGCCGGGAACGTCGATGTCATCGTGTCGCTCGGCGACACCTCCGACATGCACGGGAAGTGGGCGGACGTGACCGGCGTGGCGGCCCTCTTGAAACGGTACGGGGCGGTGGGCGTGTGGGGCAACCACGACTTCGGGCTGTGCCGCGACGTGAGCGAAACGGCGCGCGCGAAGTTCCCCGCCGCGACGCTCGACTACATGGCGACCATGAAGCCGCGCATGGAACTCGCGGGCTGCCACTTCTCACACGTCGAGCCGTGGCTCGACCCGGAGAAGGTCGAAGACCTGTGGTGCTTCGAGGGCCGCCCGGAAGACGAGGACCGCGCCGCGAAGAGCTTCGCCGCGGTCCCGCACCGCGCCGCGTTCATGGGGCACTGCCACCGCTGGCTCGCGCTCACCGGAGCCGGGCGCGTCGCGTGGGACGGCACGACCCCGCTGCACTTCGAGCCGGAGAAGCGGTATCTTGTCGTGGTCGGGCCGCTCTTCCGCGGCGACTTCGCCATCATGGACACCGACCGATGGATACTCGAACCGCACCGGCTCCCGCCGCGCGAGGAACCGACCCCATGAAGCTGATCCTCGCCATCGTCCAACCGTCCAAGCTCGACGCGGTGAAAGAGGCGCTGAACAAGGTGGAGGTGTTCCGCCTGACGATCGTGGACGTGCTCGGGTTCGGCCGGCAGAAGGGCCACACGGAGGTGTACCGCGGGCACGAGCTGACCGTGAACATGCTGCGGAAGGTGCAGTTGCAGATCGCGGTGAACGAGGACTTCGTGGAGCCGACGGTGAACGCGATCATGGCCGCGGCCCGCACCGGCCCGGAGGGCCGCATCGGCGACGGGAAGATCTTCATCCTGCCGCTGGAGGACTGCATCCGCATCCGCACCGGCGAGCGCGGCCCGGAGGCGATCTGAGGCGGTTCCCAGGGAATAACTACTGCCTTGTGGTGCGTGCCTTCGGCCTGCACGGCGAGCAGCAGACGGGACGCCCGCACCACAAGAATACAGTAGCCAATTCCCTGATGCGTATCACTTGCCCGACGGCAAGTTGATGGTGTGTAGCTGGATCGTCCGGCCACTTCGGGGCGTGTCGAAACCGACCAGAGGTCCGCCCATGCAATCACCGGAGGCGAGTGTCTTGCCGTCCGGGCTAAACGCGAGCGCGAGGACTATGTGGTTGTGCCGGCCGCAGTCCCGCAACCGCTCTCCCGACACCGCGTCCCAGACCGACACCGCGCCCGTCACGTCCCCGGTCGCTAGCAGCCGCCGGTCGGGGCTGAACGCCGTGGTCTGGAACCATTCGGGGTGACCGAGGAGCGCCACCTCCGCCTGCTCCGTCGCGAGATTCCAGCGGTGAATCTTGCTGTCGGTACCGGCAGACAGAAGCGTTTTGCCGTCGGCTGAAAATGCCAGCGCGTGAACCCAGCGGGTGTACCGCCGCGTTGAAGCCGCGCGGACCGCATGAATAAAGCCCGTCGGGCCGACGAGCGTCGTCTTGAGTTTGCCGGACGCGGCGTCCACAAGGTAAACCGTCCCCTCTTTCGTACCGCCTGCCACGTTGCTCCCGTCCGGCCCGAACGCCACAACGGTAATCCACTCGGTG
>JAYUBA010000277.1:0-2283 GCA_043741075.1 Frigoriglobus sp. | reverse complement strand
TGCCTTCGACCCGAGTCCACCGCGGGGCAGTTATGTGTACGTAATGGATGGCGGCGAACGGAAGGAGGAGTATCTCGTCCGCCCCGACGGGAGCAAGCGCTCCATGAAGCCGTCCGAGCGGGTCAGGGACTACGACGAGTTGGTGAAAACGAACGCCGACGGCACCGTCTACGTTCCGGCAAAGAAGTGACGCCGGGTGCGACAACCATGACGTCCTCGCCCACTGCCGGGGCCGGGGCCGCATGTGAGGGGGGGTCTGGGATGTGGATGTGGTGTTCGGGAAAAAGTGAGCGGTGACAGAGATCAACGCGCTAGACAAGTACGGCGGAAGGAGCCAGACGTTCCGCGCCTGCGACGATCGACTCCGACCACTTCCTCACTCTGGTGCCGGGTCGCTATCAATCTCGATAGCTCTTCGAGAGCGACCAACAGACGCCGCCGGTTTCTCCGGCTCGGGCGGAAAGCCTCCCGGCACCCCGAGGGCCTGCGCCACGCGGTCCAGCGTCAGAGTCGCTTTCAGCGCGTCGAGGAGGCCAACGGCCGTGCGTGCCGAAGCGAGTGCGGGCGCGCTCGTGCCTTGGGTCGGCTCCCCGGCCAGCCGGACGATTTCGCGAATGAGCCGCTCCGCCTTCTTCTCGACGAACACTTGCTCAGTCGAACCGGCCGCCCATGTGGGCTTGGCTGAACCCGCGGCCACTTCGAAGTCCGCCTTCGTGATGGCCAGGGGCAATGTGCTCGACGCGCACTTCTTCGTCTTGCCCTTCTGGGCGAACTGCTGCTCACCCAGCAGGGCGAGGCACTCCCGCAGCGACAGTTTGGCTTTGGTCGCTTTCAGCTTCTTGATCTCGTCGTGGTGCTTCGCGACGAACAGGTACCGCTGGGCCTCACGGATCGTAAAGCCGCAGTTCTTACTCACCCACGGCCCCCACGCGCCGTGCCCTACCGCCTTCTTCGCCTCCTGAAGCAACCGACCGGTCTCGAACACGCTGGCCAGCCCCGACCACTCCGCGTCCTTCGCCTTCTGGTGGCTCGCGTTGATCCGGGTCGCAAGGGCCTTCAGATTGGGCTTCTTCTTGGCCGCCAACCCGACGGACTTCGGCTTCTTGTCTTTGGACGTCGTCACCCTCGTCTTCTCCTGCGGCCTTTGGCCGTAACTCTTGAGTTCACCGACTCGGCTGCGGTCGGCAGATGCGACACACGTGTGTCGCGTTTGCAGCCGCTCGCGAGCAATTGCTGGTGGACGGCAGCCATCAGCTGAAGTCGCTGGGTGTCGAAGCCATAAGCATGTCGCGAGTCGCACGCGGAAGATGTCGGCGGCGCGCCAGAACTCGATTCCGACCCAACCTCCCTGCCCTCCCGGACCAACTTTGAACCCGTCGGTCGCCGGCGCCCGCTATTCGGGACCGTTACCATTCTGGCGGCGTCACTCGATGAGGCCGGCTTCCCGCATGAGCTGGACGGGGTCGGCGCCGAACACCTTGCAGATGGCGACCAGCTCGACCACGTCCACCCGCCGCTCCCGCGTCTCGACCTTGGAGAAGAACGTCTCGTACGCCCCGAGCTTCTCGGCGGCCTGCTCCTGGGTCAGGCCGGCCCGCTCGCGCGCCGCCTTGAGGGCGGCGACCAGCCGCTCGTACGCCGCGTTGTGCTGGGACTTCTGCATCGTGCCGACAACCCGAATGAGTTGCCGGACGCTAATCCCACCGCGTCTTTCCGCCCAAGATAGTTACCTCTTGACTTTTTGAATGACGGCCCGGAAGATGGACCCCGGTGGTGCATCCGTACGACGCCTCGCACGGCGACTGGACGCCTTTCGCACAGGCGCGTCGCTGCGGCGACCGGGGTCGGTGGCCGGAAGCGGGGGCGGGCGATGAGCGTACTGACGTGGCGGCACGGGACGACGAAGCCCGCGGCCATTACCGCCGTCCGGGCCGCCGTGCAGGAGGCCGGCTACGCGCCGCACGTGACGTGGACGGACGGGCACGCCGAGGCGCGGTACGGGCCGTTCGCGTCGGTGGTGCACGTGCTCGGCGAGGTGACCGACGACGCGGTGGTGCTGGAGCGGTGCGGCGGGCTGGCGGGCGGTGCGGTCTTGCAGCGGTGCCGGGCGCTGGTGGAGAAGCTGTTCCCCGGCGGCGAGGCGGCGTGACTCCAACCGGAGGGTGACCATGTCGACGGGGCGAATCGTTGCGGCGGTGGGTCCGGTATCGGTCGCGGTCGTGGGCGCCTCGACTGCCGCCGTGAGCATCGCGACGGTGATCGTCGCGACCGGCGGGGCCGTCG
>JAYUBA010000276.1:0-7642 GCA_043741075.1 Frigoriglobus sp. | reverse complement strand
AAGCCTCGCCACCCTCTCCCGCAAGGGGAGAGGGCAAGAGATCGCCTTCCAAGCGCGTCACGCGACACGCTACTTCAGACTCTTCAGCACCACGTCCTTGAAGTGAATCTCCGCGCCTTCGGATTGTAGGGCGATCCGGCCCTTCGTCAGGTTCCCGTTCTTGCCCTCGTTCACCTTCACGCCGTTGATCGCGAGCGCGATGTCACCGCCTCTACAGGTGATCTCCATCTCGTTCCACTCGCCCAGCTTCTTCTCCACCGGTTCCTTCGGCTCGATGCGGAAGAACTGGCGCTCCACCTTCGGGTTCTGACGCGACTTGTCCACGTCGAGCGTCGCGCCTGGCGGGTTGGTCAGCAGCAGGTCGCCGGCGCGGCCGGTGAGCAGTTGCGCCTCGACGGACGTGGGCCAATACTTCTCGTCCCGCACGTGGAGCAGCACGCCATTGTTGCCGCCCTTGCCGTCGGCCGGGAAGCGCCACTTCAGTTTCAGCACATAGTCGGCGTATTCGCTCTTCGTCACCATGCAACCGTTCGGCTTCCCGGTGCAGCGGATGACGCCGTCCGTCACGCTCCACGTGTCCTTCGGGTCCGCCTTCTTGCCGTTCTTGTCGGGCTTCACGATGAACGTCCAACCGTCGAGCGTTTTGCCGTCGAACAGCGGGGCGAAGCCGCGCTCGTCGTCGGCCGGTGCGGTCAGCGCGCCGACGGCGAGCAACGAGAGGGAGAGGAGCGAGCGCATGGCCGTTCCGAGTTAGTGGAAGAGTTTCGTAACCGGAGTGCCGATCACCGCGCGGTACGGGCGGTCGGTGGCGTCGGTGTAGTGCGCGTCGGGTGGAATGCCGAGCGCGTGGAACATCGTCGCCGCGAGGTCGCCGGGCGTGGTCGGCTCCGCCTGCGGGTACGCCGCGATGCGGTCGGACTTCCCGTACACCGCGCCGGGAGCGCCGCCCGCGCCCGCGAGCAGCACCGAGTAGCACATGCCCCAGTGCTTGCGGCCCGGCGAGCCGCGGCCGGCGAAGTTCTTCTCCACGGCGACCAGCGGCGCGCGGCCGAACTCGCCCATCACCACCACGAGTGTCGTATCGAGCAGGCCGCGGTGGCCGAGGTCTTCGAGGAACGCCGACACGCTGTGATCGAACCGCGGGAGCAGGTGCGACTTCAGCGACTCGAAGATGTCGTTGTGCGTGTCCCAGCCGTACTCGTCGGTGTCGTCGGGGTGGTCGTCCTGTCCGCGGATGCCGTGGTTGAAGAACACCGTGATCCACGGCACGCCGGCTTCGACCAGGCGGCGCGCCATCAGGCACGCCTGCCCGGAGCGGTGCCGGCCGTAGCGGTCGCGGAGCTTCCCCGGCTCGCGGTCGAGGTCGAGCGCGTCCCGCACGCGCGGCGCGTTTACCAACTCGAACGCCTTCTGCGCGAGCGGGTCGGCCGCCGTGCCGGGGTCGAGCCGCGCGAGAAGGTCGCGGCGCGACGCGAGCCGCTCGGCGGGCACATCCGACGGCAGGTCGAGCGACGCGACGAGCCGGTCGGTGTCGGTGACGTTGCCGAGTTCGGCCGGCTCGTACCCGCGGCCGAGGAACCCGCCGTACTGGCCGGGTGAAACCTCAATCGGCGCGAGCAGCGGCCCGTTCACATGAACCGCGGTGTGCGGGAAGTGTTTCGCCGGTCGCATCCGCTTGAGCACCGCGCCGAGCGCGGGGAAGTCGGTCGGCCGCGGCGGCGGGTTGGACGACTTCCGCGGGTGGTGCTGACCCGTGAGCGCGAGGTAGCACGCGGAGCCGTGGTCGAGGTCGTCGTGCGTCATCGACCGCAGCACCGCGAAGCGGTTCGCGAGCGCCGCCATTCGCGGCAGGTACTCGCACACGCGCAAGCCGGGTGTGGTCGTCTGCGTGGTGCGGAAGGCACCGCGAATCTGCTCCGGCGCGTCCGGCTTCGGATCCCAGGTGTCGAGTTGGCTCTGCCCGCCGCTGGTGAAGATCACCACGACGGACTTCGCCCGGCCGAAACCATCGCCTGAAGGCGATGGTTTCGCGCCGGCTCGCGGAAGCACCGCGCCGAGTGCGGCGGGCACGCCGATGCGGAGCCAGTCGCGGCGCGACGGCAGGGCGGACGAACGGGTTGGAATGGGCACGCGGGCCATCCTTCCGTTATCCCCGACGCGCACCACTTCCGGCAAGCGGTTTCTTCCCGCCCGCGTTCTTATAATCCCGGAATGCTGTTCCAGCAGATCACCATCGTCGGCGTCGGGCTGATCGGCGGCTCGGTCGGCCTCGCGGCGAAAGCGCGGGGCGTGGCCGGCCGCGTCGTCGGCGTGGACCGCGACCCGGCCACGGTCGCGCGCGCCGTCGCGCTGGGCGCGCTCGACGCGGGCGGGACCGACCTTACCGACGGCGTTGCGGGGTCGGGGCTGGTCGTCGTCTGCACGCCGGTCGATCGCATCGCCGAAGTGATCGTGGCCGCCGCGCCGCACGCGAAACCGGGCACGCTGTTCACCGACGGCGGAAGCACGAAGGCCGGGATCGTCGCCGCGGTTCGCGGCCGAATGCCCGCGGGCGTGGAGTACGTGCCCGCTCACCCGCTGGCCGGCTCGGAGAAGTCCGGCGCGGAACACGGCCGCGCCGACCTGTTCCAGAACCGCGTGACCGCCGTCATCATGAGTCCGTTCGGGGCGGCCTGGGAGCGCACGGTGGCGGTCGGCCGGTTTTGGGAAGCGCTCGGGTCGCGCGTGGTGTTGATGAACGCCGAGGAACACGACCGCACGCTCGCGTTCACCAGCCATGTGCCGCACGCGGTCGCGTCCGCGGTGGCCGGCGTGATGCCGTCGGAGTGGCTCAAGCTCACCGCCGGCGGGTTCCGCGACGTGACCCGCGTCGCGGCCGGCGACCCCGAACTGTGGTCCGCCATCTTCGAGGCGAACCGCGACGCGACCCTCGCCGCGCTGGCCGCGTTCACCGCGCGGATGGCCGAATTCCGACGACTCCTTGAAGCCGGCGACCGCGCCGGACTCGTGACGTGGCTCACCGAAGGGAAACAGGTGCGCGATGCTCTGGGAACTTGAAATCAGGCCACTGGGCCGGGACGGCGAGCGCGAGCGGGTGTGCGACGAGTTCGACCTGCTCACGCACGCCGAGCGGGGCGGCGACCTCATCTCCGCGAGCGCCCGCGGGTTCCTCCTCGAAGGCGACCTGACCGACGACCACCGCGCGCGCCTCGCCCGCGAGGTGCTCGTCGATCCGCTCGTGGACGCGGGCGAGTTCGCGCCGGTCGGGTCGCGCACGCTTCACGCCTACACCGTGCTGCTGAAGCCGGGCGTGATGGACCCGGTCGCGCAGACGGTACTCGACACGCTGACGCTGCTCGGCATCCCCGCGACCGCGGTGCGCACGTTCCGCCGCTACTACGGGCTGCCAGAAATCTCCTCGCTCGACCGCGACGTGCTGTTCCGCAAGGTACTCGCCAACGACGCCATCGAGCAAATCGTCGTCGGTCCGGTGAAGGCCGATCACCTCGCGTTCGGCTCGCCGTACTCGTTCAAGCTGCTCACGGTGCCGGTCACGAAGCTCGACGAGGCCGGGCTGGTGAATCTGAGCAAGGTGAACACTCTCGCGCTTTCGCTGGACGAGATGAAGGTGGTGCAATCGCTCTTCCGCGAATTGAAGCGCGAGCCGACCGACGCGGAACTCGAAACGATCGCGCAAACGTGGTCCGAACACTGCTCGCACAAGACGCTCAAAGGCACCATCACCCTCACCGATCACACCACCGGCGAAACCCGCACGTACAAGAACCTCCTCAAGGAGACGGTGTTCGGTGCGACGCAGACCATTCGCGCGAAGCTCGGGGCGGACGACTGGTGCGTGAGCGTGTTCTCCGACAACGCGGGCATCGTGACGTTCGACGACAACTTCCACATCTGCATCAAGGTGGAGACGCACAACCACCCGTCGGCGATCGAGCCATACGGCGGGGCGAACACCGGCCTCGGCGGCGTCATCCGCGACCTACTCGGCACCGGCCTCGGCGCCAAGCCGGTGTGCAACACGGACGTGTTCTGCTTCGCCCCGCCGGACTTCGACGCGAACCAACTCCCGCAGGGCGTGCTGCACCCGCGGCGCGTGATGCGGGGTGTCGTGGCCGGGGTGCGCGACTACGGCAACCGCATGGGCATTCCCACCGTGAACGGGGCCATCCTGTTCGACGACCGCTACCTTGCGAACCCGCTCGTCTTCTGCGGCACCGTCGGCATCATCCCCAAGGACAAGGCGTTCAAGCGGGTTCACGACGGCGACCTGATCGTTGCCGTCGGCGGGCGCACCGGGCGCGACGGCATCCACGGGGCCACGTTCTCCAGCCTCGAACTCACCCACGAGTCGGAAACGGTGAGCGGCGGCGCGGTGCAGATCGGCAACGCCATCACCGAGAAGAAGGTGCAGGACGTGATCCTGCAAGCCCGCGACCGCGGCCTCTTCACCGCGATCACCGACTGCGGGGCCGGCGGCTTCAGTTCCGCCGTCGGCGAGATGGGCGCGGACCTCGGCGCGACTGTGCATCTGGAAAAAGCTCCGCTCAAGTACGAGGGGCTGAGCTACACCGAAATCTGGATCAGCGAATCGCAGGAGCGGATGGTGCTGTCCGTGCCGGAAGATAAGTGGCCGGAGCTGCGCGCGCTCTGCGAGAGCGAGGACGTGGAAGCCGCCGTGCTGGGCACCTTCGAGGCGAGTGGAAGGCTGAAGCTCTCCTACCAGGGGAATCTGGTCGCCGATCTCGACATGCACTTCCTTCACGAAGGCAGGCCAACTGTGGTGAAGAGCGCCGAGTGGGGCGCGCCAGTTAGCGCGCCAGTTCAAGCCCAGGGACGGCCGTCCCTGGGCTTAGATTCAACGTCTGCCCATGACGCACTCCTCTCGATTCTGGGCCACTATTCTGTGTGTTCCAAAGAGTGGGTGATTCGCCAGTACGACCACGAGGTGCAGGGCGGCAGCGCGGTGAAGCCGCTCGTCGGCGTGATGAACGACGGGCCGTCGGACGCGGCGGTGGTGATGCCGGTGCTCGGCTCGTGGACGGGCGCGGCCATCGGGTGCGGCATCAACCCGCGGTTCGCCGACCTCGACCCGTACTGGGCCGCCGCGTGCGCCATCGACGAGGCCGTGCGGAACGTGGTCGCGGTCGGCGCGGACCCGGCGCGAATCGCGATCCTCGACAACTTCTGCTGGGGCAACATCCACGACCCGAAGGTGCTCGGTGCGCTCGTTCGCACCGCGGAGGCGTGTCGGGATGTGGCGGTCGCGTTCGGCACGCCGTTCATTAGCGGCAAGGACAGTCTGAATAACACGTATGCCACTCAGGGCGGTGAGCGGTTGAACATTCCGCACACGCTGCTCGTCACCGCGCTCGGTCGCGTCCCGGACGTGCGCAAGTGCGTCACGATGGACCTGAAGGAAGTCGGTAACGCGCTCTACCTCATCGGCACCACGAAGGACGAACTCGGCGGGTCGCACTTCCACCTCGTCACCGGTCGCGCCGGCGGGAACGTGCCGCAGGTCGATCTTGGGGCCGCCCCGAAGGTGTTCGCCGCGGTTCACTCCGCGATCGCGCAAGGACTGCTTCGCGCGTGCCACGACCTGAGCGAGGGCGGGTTGGCGGTGTCCGCGGCGGAGATGTGCTTCGCCGGCGGCATCGGGGCCGACATCACCGCGCTGCCGGGGAACCTGTCCGACGAGGCGAAGCTGTTCGGCGAGTCGCCGACGCGGTTCCTGGTGGAAGTGAAGCCGGAACACGCGGTCGCGTTCGGGACGGCGCTCGCGGGCGTGCCGGTTGTACGGGTGGGGGTCACCGTCGCCGACCCGCGCCTTCGCATCGCCGGTGCCAACGGCGAGTGGCTCGTCTGGGTTAAACTGGCAACGCTCAAAGACGCGTGGCAGAAGCCGCTGCAGTGGTGAGTGTATAATCGGATAGCCCCATCCCAGAGGCGCGTTCGTTTAGCGGCGGCCCCGGCGGGGCCGCGGCTTAACACCTCGGAGTGATTCACATGCCCCGTTCCCTTCTGGCCGTTACCCTGGCGCTCGGCTTCGCGCTCCTGCTCGTTTCCGCCGTTCCCACCGAATCCGCCGCGCAGCCGCCCGGTCCGCCGCCCAAGGGCGCGCCGGAGGCCGAACTCGTCGAGAAGGTGAAGAACTCCATCGACAGGGGCGTGAAGTTCCTCGTGGACAAGCAGAGCAAGGGCGGCGAATGGGAGGGGCTGGTGCTCGGCGCGATCGCCGGGCTGAAGGGCGGCGTCACGTCGCTCGCCACGCTCGCGCTCATCAACAGCGGCGCGAAGCCGGGCGGCGCGAAGCCGGCCGACGCGGCCGTCGATAAGGCGCTCCTGTACCTGCGGAACCTGACCCCGGAGAAGACCTACGTCCGCGCCCTTCAAACGATGGTGTTCGCCGAAGCGCGGCAGCCGAAGGACCTGCCCAAGATCGTCGAGAACGTTCAGTGGTTCGAGAAGAACGCCATCTACAAGGGCGGCAAGCTCGAGGGGTGGAGCTACCCCGGCAACGAGATCGCGGACAACTCCAACACCCAGTACGCGCTGCTCGGCCTGTACGCGGCCAAGACCGCCGGCGTGAAGGTCGAGGACAAGTTGTGGTCCGAGATCCTCGAGTACTACACCCGCACGCAGCACCGCGACCCGCTCAACGACCGGGCCGGGTTCTGGTCGTACTACAGCGAGCGCGACCCCAAGACCAGCTTCACCATGACCGTCGGCGGCGCGTGCGGGCTGTTCATCGCGGGCATGGGCCTGGACAAGAGCGAGCAGGGGCTGAACGACGCCACCGGCGTGGCCGCCAACTGCGGCACGTACTCCGAGAACACCGCTCTGGCGAAAGGCATGTTCTGGGTCGGGGCGAACTTCAACTACAACGACCCGTCGGCCAAGTCGCTGTTTTACAATTACTACGGTATCGAGCGGCTCGGCCGCCTTTCCGGTCAGCGGTTCATCGGCAAGATCGACTGGTACCGCGAGGGGTGCGAGCGGCTCGTCCGGATGCAGGAGGGCGACGGCTCGCTCGCCTACCGCGATGGCGAGAAGAGGGTCATCGACGCCGGTCAGCCGGTCATCACCACCGCGTTCGCGCTGCTGTTCCTCTCGAAGGGCCGCACGCCGGTGCTCGTCAGCAAGTTCGCCTGGGGCAACTACCGCAAGGGCGCGAACGGGGACCACACGGTCCTGCTGGAACACGACGCGAAGGACAACCCGACCACCCGCCCGGACTGGAACCGGAAGCACAACGACTGCCGCAACGTCGTCGAGTTCGCCGCCCGCGAGCTGTTCGACAACACCCCGCTCGCGTGGCAGGTGTACGACCCGCGGTTGCAAGACCTCAGCGACCAGCCCAAGATCGACTCCGAAATCGGGCTGCTGCTCCAATCGCCGATCGTGTACCTGAACGGCCACGGCCCGATGCCGTTCGTCGGCCGCGGCCGGGAACTGCTCTCGGTCGAGGAGAAGATTCTGAAGCGGTACGTGGAGGAGGGCGGGTTCCTGGTCGCCGAGGCGTGCTGCGGGGACAAGGAGTTCGCCGCGTCCTTCGAGCGCCTGATCGACCGCCTGTTCACCGGCAGCACGCTCCGCAAGCTGCCGCCCGAACACGCCATCT
>JAYUBA010000275.1:0-2289 GCA_043741075.1 Frigoriglobus sp. | reverse complement strand
CAGGGAGGGGGCTGGGGGGTGGGTTCTTCGCTCAACCGCCCCTCGGCTTCGAGGTCGAGCGTCTGCCCGCCGACCATCCCGGCCGCACCGGCACCCTTCGCCAACTCCACACAGCTAACCGCAGCGGTCCGCGGAGGATAACCTTCGCCCAACACTTGGAACGCGGCCGTCAGGAGCGCGTCGCCGGCCAGGATCGCCAGCGCCTCGCCGTACTTCTTGTGACACGTCGGCTGTCCGCGCCGCAGGTCGTCGTCGTCCATCGCCGGCAGGTCGTCGTGGATCAGCGAGTACGTGTGAATCATCTCCAGAGCGCACGCGGAGGGCAACGCCAGTTCGAGCGCGCCCCCGGCCGCCTCGCACGCCAGCACCGCCAGCAGCGGGCGGAGGCGCTTGCCCGGCGAGAACAGGCTGTACGCCATCGCCTCCGCCAGCGCCGGCGGGGCGTCCGCCGTCACCTGCCGCAGCGCGACCCGCAGCGCCGCCTCCACGCGGTCCTGGCGCGGCTTGAGTTCCGCCAACAGCGCACCGGACGCCGGCGCTTCGGCCGCTCGCCCCGCCCCGCCGGAAGAAGCAATGGTAGCAGCTTTGCGGTGCAAAGCTACCCGACTTTGGGCGTCGTCTGTAGTTGATCCCGGTGTCATTCAGGTATTCCCGGATCGCGCGCGGCCTTGGCGGGTTTGCGAACCGCGGCCTTCGCGGCTTCGATGGAGGCGACGTGGTCGAACGGCTTCAGGTCCGCCCCACCTTCTTCGCTCACGCCGGCCAGCAGTTTCACCCGTTGTTCCGCGTCGCGGAGTTGGCCGTAGCACTGGCGGAGCAGGCCGACCCCGCGCTCGTAGCGGCCGAGGGCGTCTTCGAGCGTGGTGGTGCCGTCTTCGAGTTCGCGCAGGATGCCGTCGAGTTCGGCGAGCGCCTGCTCGAACCGGGGGGGCGGGAGTTCGGACGGGTCGGGCATTGGCGCACATCCCGTCCGTGGGAAGAAAATAGGAAAGGCGAAGGCGGTTTAGCTAGGGCCACAGCTAAACGTTAATCTTGGTTCTCATTCGCGCTTCGTGCTTCGTCCGTCGTACTTTTGGCGTCCGTCACGAGCGAGCGAATCGTGCCGTCCGCGACGCGAGTAATCAGCACGTCGCCCGGTCGCCGTCCGGCCGCGGCGCGAACGAGTCGGCCGTCGGCCGTGTGCGTCAGGCTATACCCGCGGGCCAACACTTGCAAGGGGCTGAGCGTCTCCAGCCGGGCGGAAACCTCGGCCAGTTTCTGTGTCGCCTGAGAAAGTCGGACCTTCACCGCACGGGCGAGGCGGGCCGCGGCGTCGTCGAGGCGCTGTTCCAAATCGTGAACCCGTTGTAGCGGGCGGCGGAACGCGGGCCGCGTCGCGAACTGGTCGAGGCGCTGCTTCGCGACCTTCAGCCGGCGCTCGGCGGCTTCGGCCATCCGCTCGCGGAGGTCGCGGAGCGCGGCCATCACCTCGTACCGGTCGGGCGTGAGCGCGACCACGGCCGCGGTCGGCGTCTCGGCCCGGTGGTCGGCGACCAGGTCCGCAATGGTCACGTCGATCTCGTGCCCGACGGCGGAGACGACCGGCACCTGCGAGTTGAAGATGGCGTCCGCGACCGCTTCCTCGTTGAACGCCCACAGGTCTTCGGCGCTGCCGCCGCCGCGGCCGAGGATGATGGCGTCGAACGCGAGCTTGTTGTTCCGGTGCAGCCAGTTCAGTTGCCGCACGGCGAGCGAGATTTCTTGCGCGGCCCCTTCGCCCTGCACCCGCGACGGCCGCACGACCACTTCCGTGAACGGCCACCGCTGCGCGAACACTTCGATCATGTCCCGGACGGCGGCCCCGGTGGCGCTGGCGACGAGCGCGACGCGGCGCGGGGGCCGCGGCAGCGGGCGCTTGCGGTCCGGGCTGAAGTAGCCCTTCGCGAGCAACTTCTCCTTCAACTGGCGCAGCGCGAGTTCCGCGCCGCCGACGCCCTTCTGCTGAACCTCCTCGACGACGAACTGGTACTCGCCCTTGGGGTCGTACACGGTGAGACGGCCGCGGGCGATGACCTCCATCCCGTTTTTCAGGTCGAACCGGAGGCGCAAGTTGATGCCGCGGAACGCGACCGTCTTGATCTGGGCGTTGGCGTCCTTGAGCGTGAAGTACCAGTGCCCGCTGGTCGCGCGGGTGAAGTTCGAGACCTCGCCCGCGACCCACACGGATTGGAACTTCGCCTCGATCGTCCCCCGCACTTGGGCGGTGAGCTGAGACACGGTGAGCGTGGGCGGCACGGCGGGTTTGGGTAC
>JAYUBA010000274.1:0-2290 GCA_043741075.1 Frigoriglobus sp. | reverse complement strand
GTGGCTGTGCAAGCGTCTGTGGCTGTGCAAGCGTCTGTGGCTGTGCAAGCGTCTGTGGCTGTGCAAGCGTCTGTGGCTGTGCAAGCGTCTGTGCTTGGCCAGCCACAGGGGGCTTACGCCCCCCGCTCGGGGAATTCACTCCGCCTTCGGCGCGTCCTTCTTCTCGTTGCGGCGGCGCCACCCGTAGCCGGCGGCGGCGGCCAGCCCGATGAGGCCGCTGACGAGGGTGGCCGGTTCCGGTACGCCGTTCGGCGGCGGGGACACCGGCGGCACCGTGATCGGCGGCGGGGACACCGGCGGCACCACGATCACCGGCGGCGGGGGCGGCGGGACGAACGGCGGCGGGGACACCGGCGGCACCGTCACCGGCGGGTCCACGACCACCGGCGGCGGGACCATGACCACCGGCGGGCTGACCGGCCACACCGGCGGGAAGAACGCCGCGGCCGACGGCGACCACACCGCGAACGTGATCGTCGTCAGCGACACCGTGACGGCCGGGAGCAACTTCTTCAGCCCCGTCTTCAGCCCCTTCTTCCACCGATCCTGGCGAGCCATGACGCCCTCCTTGCGTTAATTGCCCGGCTCCTCTGCTCGTGCAGCTTGCGTCGGTTACTTCGGCTCGCCCGTCCGCGCCGCTTGAGCATTTCGCGCCGCCCCCGCTATCCCCGCGGCCCGCGCGGCCCTCCCGGACGCACCGGTTGCGCGGTCGCCGCCGCGGGCGCGGGGTGGGCGGGCGGGTGCGGAAGTTCGCGAAAGACCGGGAAGGAGGGCGCGGCGGGCGAGAAGTCGCGCGCCGGGCGCGGGCTTCGTTCGCGGCGGGCCGTTCGTCCGGCCGAATGAGAGAGGACAAGAGACGTGTCTGGGCGACGGAACCCGCCCGGCGAGTGTGTCAGGAGGACCGCAGCACATGCGCCGCATTCTGCTCGGCGGGTTGGGGATCGCTCTCGGCGTGTTTACGCCCCCCGCGGTCGCGCAACAACCCGCTTCCCATCCGCCGGCCCGCGCGGCCACTTTGGGCCGCCCCACCGCGATCCCGGACACGCCCCCCGCCGGCGCGCCGGCCGATCCCGCGGTCACCCCGGCCGGGCTGTTCCGCAACGGCCCCGCGCGGCCGACGGTCACCTACGCGCCGGGCGCCTTCGGTGCGCCCACGCCGGTGATCGTCCAGCCGCCCGGTTCGCCCGTCCCCATGTCGAGCGACGGGGTGCCGATGGTGCAACCGGGCGGGATGCCCCTCACCTCGCCGCGACCGGTGGCCGGCGCGCCGCCGATGGTGACCGAGATGCGCGGCGACCCGACCGGCCGCATTCCGGGCGGAACGCTCGTTCCGTCGGTCGTGCCGGACGGGTTCGCGTGCCCCGATCCGGGACTCGAAAACCCGCTCTACGACGGCGGCCGTCCGGGGCTGGGCCTGAGCCGGCTCCGCGGGTGCGGGCGGAACTGGGTGTCGGCCGAACTGCTCCTGTGGTGGAACAGCACCACGCAGGTGCCGCCGCTGGTCACCACCAGTTCGCCGCAGTTCAACGGCATCTTGGGCCAGGGCGACACGCGGGTGCTGCTGGGCGGGGCGTTCGGCTCCACGTTCCACGTCGGCGGGCGGGTCGGCGCCGGCCACTGGTTCGACGACGACGAGCGCCGCGGGGTGGACTGGCGGCTGTTCTGGGTCGCCCCGGCGAGTACGTCGTTCTCCGCGAGCACCCCGCCGTACCCGCTGCTGGCGCGGCCGTTCTTCAACGTGAACGGCGGCGTGTTCGCACCCAACGTCGGGTTCGGGCCGTCGGCCGAAGTGGTGGCCGGGCCGGGCGTCGCCACCGGCACGGTGACGGCGACGATGAAGAGCACGGTGTGGGGGACGGAGGCGAACTACCGCCGGTTCCTCGCGGGCAACGGGTGCTCGCGCCTCGACCTGCTCGTCGGTTACCGCTACCTGGACGTGCGGGAAGACCTGAGCATCACCGAGTCGTTCGCCCGCACCCCCGGCTCGGACTTCAGCGTGGGCGGCCCGGCCGTGCTCGGGTTCGTGAGCGACCGGTTCCGCACCGAGAACCACTTCCACGGCGGTCAGGTCGGCTTGGCCGGCACGGTGCAGCGCGGGCGGTGGTCGGTGGACTCGCGGGCGACGGTCGCGCTGGGCACGGTGTTCCAGTCGGCGGAGATCAGCGGTTCGCAGACGCTGACCTACCCCAACGGGTCGGTGCAGACGACGCCGGGCGGCCTGCTCGCGGTGCCGGGCGCGAACATCGGCCGGTTCTCGCAGACCAAGTTCGGGGTGGTGCCGGAAGTCGGG
>JAYUBA010000273.1:0-7654 GCA_043741075.1 Frigoriglobus sp. | reverse complement strand
CCAGGCCGTTGGCCTGGGCTGAGGAAGCGCGGCCCTTCAGGCCAACACAGACCCTACTTGGCTTCCTTCGCGCGGCGGAGGTACTTGCCGTCTTCGGTCTGCACCTCGATCAGTTCGCCCTGCGTGATGAACGACGGCACCTGGATCACGATCCCCGTTTCGAGGGTGGCGGCCTTGGTCTGGGCGGCGGCGGTCGCGCCCTTGATGCCCGGCTCCGTCTCGGTCACCTTCAGCGTCACCGTCTGCGGCAGGTCCATCGACAGCGCCTTGCCGTCGTGGAACGTGATCTTCACGTCGTCGTTCTCGCGCAGGTACTTCATCATGTCGCCGACAATGTTGCCCGACAGCGTGATCGGCTCGAAGTTCTCCTTATCGACGAACACGAAATCCTCGCCGTCCTTGTAGGAGTACGAGTAGTCTTTCGTGTCGAGGAACACCACGTCCACCTTGTCGTCCGGGTGGACCCGCTCCTGGGTGATCGACCCGGTGGTCATGTTCTTGAGCTTGAGGTACAGGATCGCGCGCCAGTTGCCCGGCGTGTTCAGGTCGCGGTCGAGGCAGTAGCAGAGGGTGCCGCCCATGTTCAGCACCATGCCGCGCCGAATGTCGATCATCTTCGTTGACGCCACTGGAAGCTCCTGTCGGGGGAGTCCGCGTCCTGCGGACCGTCCCGGTTGCGGTGAAAGTTCAACCGTCGTTCTAGCAGACCCGCGGCGGGCGGAGTAGGGGAAGAACCCACCCCCAACCCCTCCCTGTAGGGAGGGGAGTAAGAGAAAGCCCCCTCCCTACAGGGAGGGGGTTGGGGGTGGGTTTCTTCATCTTGCAGAAACCGCCGTCACTCGACTTCGAGAATTTTCCCCCCGCCGGGCGAGAAAGCTTCTCCCGCGCGTCGGTATAGTGGACGAGAGGCCTCGCGAACTGCCGTAGGACGCACCGCATGACCCGCTATTTGCCTTCCAAACGGTCCTCCCGCAACGCGATGGTGGCGATGGTGCTCGGCACCGCGCTGGCCGCCACGTCGGGGAAGGCCTCGGCTGCCACCGCGGCGGAACCCGGCGCGAAGGCCGTCACCGACATCAGCAAGTACTGCCAGACGTGCTGGCGGAACGCCCGGCTGCCGGCCGACCGGTGGCAGGACTGCACGCAAGCCGTATTCGTCCGCCTCCTGGAGCGGATCGAAGCGGACAAGTGGGGCACCGTGCTGGTGGACAGCGAGACGGACGAGCGCCGCGAGTTCCTCCGCGCCATCGATGCGGTGAAGAAGCGCACGCAGCGGGCACGCAAGTTCGCGGCGCTGTCGCCCGAAATCGCCGAGCGGCGCCCGGTGAGCAACGCCACCCGCGATGACCGCGAGGCCGTGGCGAAGGCCGCCGCCGAGAACCTCAGCCCGCGCCAGCGGCGTATCCTGGAGCTGACCGCCGACGGGTGGGCGGTGCCGGACATCGCGACCGAACTGGCGACCACCGTCGAGCGCGTGAGCGACGAGAAGTACAAGGCCATCAAGAAGTTGCAGCACGCGTTCGGCGCGGTGTAGCGCGGAGCGAGTCGCGCGAGGGCCGGGTCGGGGCGGAAGCGCTTCGACCCGGCCCTCGCGCATTCGTGCGGCCCGCGATTGGCGGAACCGGAGCGCTTCGGGTATCATCTGCGGTACTCTGCGTGTCCGCCCCCGGAGCCGCCCATGTCCAACCCGATCGAGCCGAGCCGCACCGTCGCCGTGCCCCAGGATCAGCCCGCGTCCGCCGCCGGCGGCACGGACGAGACCGCCCCGGTCACCTCACGCGCGGGCGACTCGGCCGTCCCGCACTTCGGGCCGCCCACCGGCGCGGGCGAGGTCGGCACGCTCGGCCCGTACCGCGTCCTCAAGCAACTCGGGGCCGGCGGCATGGGCGCGGTGTACCTCGCCCTCGACACCCGCCTCGACCGCAAGCTCGCGTTCAAGGTCATGCTCCCGAAGTTCGCCGCCGACACCAACGCCAAGGAGCGGTTCCTGCGCGAGGCCCGTGCCGCCGCCAAGATTTCACACGACAACGTGGTGACGGTGTTCGAGGCCGACGAGCGCGACGGCGTCCCGTACATCGCCATGCAATACCTGCAAGGCTACCCGCTCGACGAGTACCTGAAGACCAAGGGCGCGCCCGCCCTGCCGCACGTCCTCCGCATCGCCCGCGAGACGGCCCTGGGGCTGGCCGCGGCGCACGCGCTGGGACTGGTTCACCGCGACATCAAGCCGGCCAACCTGTGGCTCGAAGCGCCCAACGGGCGCGTGAAGGTACTCGACTTCGGCCTCGCCAAGCCGGTCGATGCGGAAGCGGAGTTGACCAAGAGCGGGGCGGTGGTTGGCACGCCCGCGTACATGAGTCCGGAACAGGCCCGCGGGCAGAAGGTCGATCACCGCACCGACCTGTTCAGCCTCGGCGCGGTGCTGTACCGGCTCTGTACGGGCAAGACCCCGTTCGCCGGCCCGAACGTGATGGCCGTCCTGATGGCGCTGGGCACCGAAGACCCGACGCCCGTCCGCGAACTGAACCCGAACGTGCCGGACGCGCTGGCGCAACTCATCCACCAACTGCTCGCGAAGAAGGCCGACGACCGCCCGCAAACGGCCACCGAAGTGGCGAAGCGACTCCGCACCATCTTGGAGCAACTCGCCGCGCCGACCGCGGCCGAATCGTCGGTGCCGATGGCGACGGCGGCCGACATCTCGACTTCGATGCCGGTGGTCGTTCACGCGCTGCCGCTTCAGCCGCCGATCGTCGTGCCGATGCAGATCACGGTTCAGTCGGAGAGCGCGTTTGCCAACCTGGACGCGGACGACGCGACCCACATCGAGCCGACGTTCGACGACGAGGGGAAGCCGAAGCCGAAGCCGGCTCCCAAGAAGGCCGGCGGGAAGGGGCTGCTGGTCGCGGCGGGCGTCGCGGTGCTGCTGGCGGCGGGCGCGCTGGCGGCGGTAGTCGCGCTGAAGGGCAAGACGAACGAGCCGGAGGCGAAAGCGCCGGACGCGCCGGCACCGGGCGACAAGGGCAAGCCGGGACCGAAGGTCACCCCGCAGCCGCCGAAGACCGATGCGACGCTCATGCCGCCGAAGGCGTGGGTGCCGCCCGCGGCGGTGGCGGTCGGCGCGTCCCCGTTCGACAAGCTCGACCCCAAGGAGATCCCGGCCGCCGACCGGTTCGACTGGCAGCCGAAGGAACTGGTCGCCGTCGCCGGCACCCACTCCCCGCGCACGTGGACCCGACAGGCGGACGGGGCGAACCTCGCGGTCAGCCCGGACGGGTCGCTGGTCGCCGCCGGCGGGCAACACTCCCCGCTGCGGGTGTGGGACGTGAAGACCCGGACGCTGAAGGTCGATCTGCCCGGTTACGTCGGCTACGCCGTGACATTCGGCGCGGACGGCAAGGCGGTCTATTCTCCCTACTCGGGCGGCTACTGGGATCTGACTCAACCGCCGGGGCCGCCGACCGCCTGGAAAGATGGCCCCAATAGCGGCGTGTACCCCCACGGCCTCTGGCTCGCCCCGGACAACTCCGTCGCGGTGGTGAATGCAGGGGATGGGCTGTGGGTCTCGGACATGACGGCGAAGCCCGCGAAGTTGTTGAGCAAGTTCCCGCTGACTACGTCGCCGTTCCAGGCCGCCGTGACCCCGGATGTCAAGCGGATGGCCCACTTCAGCGGTGCCGAGAAGAAAGTTCTGATCCACGATATCTCTCGAACGGAGGTCAAGGAGCGGTGGCGGCTGGACACGGTATCGGCAAGCCTCGCCCTCTCGGCCGACGGGACGCGCCTCGTCACGGCCCAAGCCGGAGCCAATCGCCGGCTCTGGAACCTGACCGCCGAGCCGCCGACCTCCGTCGTGTTCGGCGAGCCCCAAGATAATTCGCCGGGCCTGGGACAGATGGCCTTCCGGCCGGACGGGAAGCGGCTGGTCACCCAAAACCTTGACGGGGCACTCCACCTGTGGGACGTGACCGACACCCCGAAGGAGGTGTGGGCGAAGCCGTTCCCGGTGTTCGGGCTGAGCAATGCCAACTGGCCCACCCAAGTCGGGTTCGCCGGCGAAGGCGGGAACACGCTCGTCGTGTTCACCGGGCTGGGGCTGGTCCACTTCATCGACGTGTCCGGGGCCGAGCCGAAGTGGCTCAACCCCATCGAGCCGACCGAACCGGCCGGCGGCGGGATCGCGTTCGACGGGGCCACCGGGCGCGTCTCCCTGGCCCGCGCCGCCGACCAGCGGTTCCAGTGGTGGGACTTCGGCAAGGCGAAGCCCGCGCCCGTCGATTTGGTCGCACCGGCCGGAACGGTCGCGTCCACCGCGGACGGTGGCAAGCAGACGGTGTGGGACGCGAAGACGAACACGCTCTCCCTGGTCGCCGGTGGGAAGCCGGTCGGGCCGCTGCCGGAGATGTGGAGCGCCGGCGCGTTCGCCGCCGACGGAGGCACCTACTGGGGAGCGGTCGGCGACGGGTTCCGGATCAAGGGGTGGGACGTGTCCGGGGCGATCCCGCGGGAGGTCCGCTCGTTCGCCACGCCGGGCGATGCGGCCCTGACGCGGGTGAGCCTCCACCGGAACGACACCGTTCTGGCGTCCCGCCACCACGGCGGGACGATCAAGTTCTGGGACCTGACCGCGGCCGAACCGCGGCTCCTCTCCACCTTCCCCGGCGGGCCTGGGTACATCTCCCCCGACGGGGAGCGGGTGTTGGTCTGGGGCAACTCGACCCCGCAATTCTGGCAGTTAACGAAAGCCGGCTGGGCGAAGGTCTGGGAAGATACGACGGCCCACAGCGTGGCACCGAAGGCCGCCTTCCACCCGTCCGGGAAGTGGGTGGCGATGGGGAGCGAGAACGAGCTGACGGTCCGCCGGAGTTCGGACGGCGAGGTGGTGTGGAAGTGCTCGCTGAAGGCCCCGCCGTGGGATCTGGAGTTCGCCCCCGACGGCCGGCACCTGTTCGTCGCCAACGGGTTCAACACCGTCTACGTGCTGCGCCTGCCCGACCTGGCCGCAGCCGCGGCCGACAACCGCGCCGCGGCCGAGTGGGCGCTGTCCGTCGGCGGCGTGGTGGAAATCAAGGGCGGGAAACGAATCGAGGCTGTGGCCAATCTACCGAAAGATGCGTCCGACCTCGTCGAGGTCCACCTCCACGACATTCGAAGTGTGACGGACGCGGGACTCGCGTGCCTCAAGAACCTGAGGGCGCTCGCCCACCTCGATCTGAGCGGCACGCAGGTAACGGACGCCGGGCTGGAGAACCTCAAGGAACTCAACACGCTGATGAGAATCGGGCTGGGCAACACGGGCATCACGGACGCCGGCTTGGCCCACCTCAAGGCGCTCAAGTCGCTCACGCAATTGAACCTGAACTCGACGCGGGTGAGCGACGCGGGACTGATCCACCTGAAGGAACTCGCGGCGCTGGCGGAGATGCGTCTGGACCACACGCAGGTCACGGACGCCGGGCTGGAACACCTGACCGGGCTGGCCACGCTCCGTAACCTGCACCTGGAGAAGACGCAAGTGACGGCGGCCGGGGTGGCGAAGCTGGCGAAGGCGCTGCCGAAGTGCAAGATCGCGTGGGACGGCGGCACCGTCGAGCCGAAGCCGTGAGCGGCGGGCGCGCCTCACGGCTTCTTCGCGTCGTCCTCGCGCGTCTTCTGCTTCAGCGCGTCCTCGCTCATCTTGATGTACCGCGCGTACTCGTCGCGGGTGAGCAGGCCGTCGCCGTTCAGGTCCATCTCCTGGAACGCGGCCGTCGGCCGGTTGCCCTTGCGCCACTCGAACAGCGACACCTGCCCGTCCTTGTCGAGGTCCAGCGCGGCGAACCACTCCGGGAGCGCCGCGCCCGCCTTGCCCGTCGGCTTGCCGTCCGGACCGCGGACCGCGTCGCCGGACTTCGCGACCAGCACGACCACCCGCGTCGCCACCTTCTTGCGGAAGTAGTCGCGGTACTCGTCCTTGCTGATGCGGCCGTTCCCGTCGGCGTCGGCGCGGAACTTCTCGTCCTTCAGCCCGGCCGTCAGTTCGTCGCGGTCCAGTTCGCCGTCGCCGTTGCGGTCGATCGCGCGGAACGCCTTGTCCGCGTCCTCGTGCGCGTCCGGCGCGCCGTCCGGCGGGTTCTGCTCGCGGAGCACCTTCTTGGCGTACTTCTTGAACTCCGCGCGCCGGATGTTCGGCACCGGACCCAGTTCCATCCGCTGCGCCACCTTGTCGAACAGCTCGGCGACCTGCGGGGTCGGGGCGGCGTCCCGGCGCCAGTCCTCGTTCTTGCCGGCGAGCAGGTCGTACCAGGTCGCGTACTCGTCCTCCGTGAGCGCCGCGACCACCTTGCCGGGGTAGGCACCTTCCAGTTCCGTCAGCCAGTGCGCGCGGTCCGACCTCCCGGCCTTGAGCGCCCGCTCCGCGGCCCTCACCACGCACTTCTCTTCGTACTGGTCGAGTTCGGCACCGTCGGCGCACCGGGCGGCGGGCGCGCACGCGAGCACACCGGTGAGTGCCAGCGCGGACAGGCGGCCACGGGCGGCGTGACGCATGGTCGGGCCTCGGAGAGCGGACCGCGGGCGGGAGCAGGCGGTGCGGCGGGTGGGACGGTCGGCAGGCTGGTAGAAGTGTACCCGGTTCTCACCGGGTTGTCACGCGGTTTGGTGTTTTGGGGTGTGCCTGTGGATTTTGGCGAGCGCCACGGCCAACATTCAGCTACGGCACGGTGATCTGAATCTGCCCCTGCTTGCGGAGCTTCGCGATCAGGTCGGCGCGGAAGTCGTCGGCGTAGCTGTCGAGTACGTCGGTGGCGGACTTCTCGTAAGTACTCGGCACGCCCGGCTTGCGGTCGGTCACCTGAACGACGTGCAGCCCGAACTCGGTCTCCACCACCCCACTCAGTTCGCCCGGCTTCAGCGCGAACGCCGCCTTCGCGAACGCCTCGTCCACCAACCCGCCCTTGCGGGCGATGTACCCGATGTCGCCGCCGGTCGGCGCGGTGGGGCACTGCGAGTGCTTCTTGGCCGCGGCGGCGAAGTCGAGCTTGCCGGCCGCGATCTCCGCGCGGACCGCTTCGAGCTTCTCCTTCGCACCGGCCCGCTCCGCGGCGGTGGCGTTCTTGCCCACGCGCACCACGATGTGCCGCACCTTCACCTCGACGCGGTCGAAGTGGTCCTTGTTGGCGGCGAAATACGCCTTCAGTTGCTCCTCGGTGGCGGCGGCCTTCACGTACCCGGTGAGTTGCATCGCGGTCGTCCACGACTCGCGCACCTGGGCCTCCGTCTGCCCGGTTTCCTTGTACCAGTCCGCGAGGGTCTTGCCGTCCTTCTGTAACTTCTCGCCGAACGCCTTGAGCTGCGCGTCGATCTCGGCCGGATCGACCTTCGGCCCGTTCTTGCGGAGGAACTGCCGCACGAGCAGGTCGTCCACCATGTCGGACAGCACCTCGACGCGCATCTGTCGCCGCTGCGCCGCGGTGAGCGGCGTGAGCGGGAGCGTCTGCTTCAGGACCGCATCGACTTCCGCGAGCGTGATCTTGTCGCCGTTGACGGTGGCCGCGTCGGGCGCGCCCGGCGGTTGCGCGAGCGCGACGGTTGACAAGGCGAGCGCGACGAACGAGTACCGCATATCGGGGCTCCTGGCTCGGCGGAAGAGACCTAACCCCCCAGCCCCCTTCCC
>JAYUBA010000272.1:0-2293 GCA_043741075.1 Frigoriglobus sp. | reverse complement strand
TTCAGCGACATCACGCCGTGCAACGCCCACCTGGACCGGCTCGTGGCGAAGGGGCGCGAGGGCGTCCGCGCCGCCGGCGGCGTGCCGCAGACGTTCGGCGCGCCCACCGTCTCCGACGGCATCGCGATGGGCCACAAGGGGATGCGGTACTCGCTGGTGAGCCGCGAGGTGATCGCCGACTGCCTGGAGACCGTGTGCGGGGCGATGAACCACGACGGCATGGTCGCGTTCGGCGGGTGCGACAAGAACATGCCCGGCTGCGTGATGGCGATGGCCCGGCTGAACATCCCCAGCGTGTTCGTGTACGGCGGCAGCATCATGCCCGGCGTCGGGCCGAGCGGCGAGGACCTGGACATCGTCAGCATCTTCGAGGCGGTCGGGCAGTTCCAAGCGAACACCATCGACGCGAAGACGCTTCACAAGGTGGAGTGCGCGAGCTGCCCCGGTCACGGCTCGTGCGGCGGCATGTACACCGCGAACACCATGTCCAGCGCGATCGAGGCGATGGGCCTGAGCCTCCCGTATGGGGCGAGCAACCCGGCCGTGGGCGCGGCGAAGGAGCGGGAGGCGTTCCTCGCGGGCAAGGCCGTGATGCTGTGCATCGAGAAGAACATCCGCCCCCGCGACATCATCACCCGCAAGTCGCTGGAGAACGCGTACACGTTCGTGCTCGCGCTCGGCGGCAGCACGAACGCGATCCTGCACCTGATGGCGATCGCGGTCGAAGCCGGCGTGCCGTGGGCGCTCGACGACTTCGACCGGCTCGCGGCGAAGGTGCCGCACCTCGCGGACCTGAAGCCCGGCGGCAAGTACGTCATGTTCGACCTCTATCGCGTCGGCGGCACGCCGGCAGTGCTAAAGGCACTCCTGGAAAAGGGTTACCTGCACGGCGACTGCATCACGGTGACCGGCAAGACGCTCGCGGAGAACCTCGCGGACGTGCCGAGCGTGTTCGCGAAGCCGCAGAAGGTGGTGCTGCCGTTCGAGAAGCCGATGTTCGACCACGGCATTCACGTCATCCTGAGGGGGAACCTCGCGCCCGAGGGCGCGGTCGCGAAGGTAGCCGGGCTGAAGCAGCGCTCGATCACCGGCCCGGCGAAGGTGTTCGACGGCGAGGAGGCGTGTTTCGAGGCGATCAAGGCGCGGCAGATCGTCGCCGGCGACGTGGTGGTGATCCGCGGCGAGGGTCCGGTCGGCGGGCCGGGGATGCGCGAGATGCTGAGCATCACGGGCGCGCTGATGGGGCAGGGGTTGGGCGAGAGTGTGGGCCTCATCACCGACGGCCGGTTCAGCGGCGGCACGCACGGGCTGGTGGTCGGGCACGTCTCGCCCGAAGCCTGGGTGGGCGGCCCGATCGCGCTGGTGCAGAACGGCGACTCCGTCACCATCGACGGGGACAAGAAGTTGCTCGCGCTGAACGTCCCGGCCGCGGAGATCGACGCGCGCAAGGGGAGGTGGAAGGCGCCCGCGCCGCGGGTCGCGCGCGGCGTGCTGGCGAAGTACGCGAAGCTCGTGCGGTCCGCGAGCGAGGGTGCCGTGACGGGGTGACCGTCTATCGCGGCGGCGCGCGGTTCGGGGTACAATGAGCCGAGCGCCCCGGAGGACGACCATGAACGCTCAAATCATCGACGCGATTCGCCAGCTCAACCTGAAGCCCGGCGAATCGGTTAGCGTGGAAGTGGACGGCGGAACGGTCGAACTCTGGTGGCGGTCGCCCGCCCCGGAGCCGGGCGCGCCCTCCCCGGACCCGCCCGGCACCGTGTACCGCCTCGTCCGGTTCAGTCCGATGGGACCGCCGGAGCCGTATCGGTTCGACGAAAACGACCTCGCCCCTGGCAATTTAGGAGACGAGCATGATTTACCTGTGCCCGGCGCCTGAAGAGCCGATCGACCAGGGTGATCTGATCGCGGAGTGTCCGGTCGCGACGGTCGCTTCGCTCGGTGCGTTGACCGACACATCGGCCGGAGTGTCCATATCCCCGGCGCGGGTGGTCGTGCTTACGCAGACCTGCGATCTGGCGAACGACAAAGTGGTCGCCGCGAACGTGGCGGTTGTGTTCGATGCCCAGTTCCTCGCCGACGCGGGCGTCTTCAAGCCGGCCGACATCAAAGGGCCGCTCCGTGCCGGGCGCGTCTGGGGCTGGTACTTCCTCCCCGCCCACGCCGCGCTCGGCCTGCCCGAGATGATCGTGGACTTCCGCCGCCTCCACACCGTGAAACTGGACGTGCTCCGCACGCTGTGCGCGGCCGGAAAACGGCCCGGTCGCGTCCAACCGCTCTACCGCGAGCACCT
>JAYUBA010000271.1:0-2295 GCA_043741075.1 Frigoriglobus sp. | reverse complement strand
TCCAGGGGTTGCGCTCGCGAGGCGCGAGCTTCACCCCTGGCTACCATCGGTCGCCCCTCCGGGGCTGAAGAGAAGCGCTCCCCGCCGGGTTACGTCGGTGGCGCGTCAGTTGATCTTCACCAGCGCGCCCTTCACCTCGGTCATGGCCGAACCGGCGACCGCCACCGTCAGCCCCTCCACCTTCATCTCGGTGTCCGCCTTCAGGCCGACCGTCATCCCCTTCACCTTCACCCCCGCCGGCCCCAACTCCTCCGAACTGCTGCCGGCCTTGAGCGTCACCTTCGCCGCGTCGATCAGGATGCCGCTCGCGTCGATCACGATCTTGTTCGCCCCGACCTTCAGCGTGATCGACGTGCCGGCCTCGATCTCGATGTTCCCGGCCGTCGCCTTCACCCCGATGTTGCCCTTCGCCACCCTGAGCGTGTCGTTGCCGGTATCGACCGTCACCGCGCGGTTGCCCTTCGCGATCGCGTGCGCGTCGTTCCCCTTGCTCACCGTGATGGTGCGGTTCCCCTCCTGCACGGTCACCGCGTAGTCCGACTTCACCTCCACCGTGCGGGTACCCGTGGTCACCGTCAGCTTGTCGTTGCCCTTGCTGACCGTGCGCTCGCGGTCGCCCGTATCGATGGTGATGTGCTCGAAGCCTTCTTGCACCGTGAGGGTGCGGTTGTTCTTGATCTGAATGAACTGGTCGTGCTCCACCTTCAGGTCGTCGTCGTTCTCGACGAACCGGTGGAAGTCCTTCTGCGCGTGGAAGTAGATGTCCTCGCCGCCCTTCTTGTCCTCGAACCGCAGTTCGTTGAAGTCGGCCTCGCCGCCGCCCTTCGTGGACCGCGTCTTCAACCCGCTCTGCGTCATGTTGGCGGGCAGCGCGTACGGCGGCATCTGCTCGGCGTTGTACACGCGGCCGGTGATGAGCGGGCGGTCCGGGTCGCCTTCCAGGAACTCGACCACCACCTCCTGCCCGATGCGCGGGGTGAACACCATGCCCCACTGCTTGCCCGCCCACATCTCGGACACGCGAATCCAGCACGAACTGTTCTCGTCCCTCGTGCCCATGCGGTCCCAGAAGAACTGTACCTTCACGCGGCCGTACTGGTCGGTGTAGATTTCCTCGCCCGCCAGGCCGACGACGACGGCCGTTTGCGCGCCCGCCACCGCCGGGCGCGGCGTGGCCGGCGGCGGGCGGAACGGCACCGCCGCGGGCGCGACGCGGAACGCGTTGCGGTAGTCGGCGTGGCCCGCGCCCGCCCCAGCCACCCAGTCTTCGGTCGCGGTGTGCTCCACTTCCAGGAACACGTAGCTGCCGGCGTCCGCGTGGTTCTCCAGCGTGAACTTGCCGCCGGGCGTGAACGACGAACACCGGCTGGTGCCGCTCGCGGTGTCGAACGCGGCCTCCACCTCCTCCATCCGCGACTTCGACAGCGCCGCGCCGTCGCCCGCGACCGGGTAGCCGCCGGGGTAGTCGAACAACTCGAACGCGGCGATACCGGTCAGTTCGACCGTGGTCGCGGTCGTCTTCAACAGGCTGGTAGCGGGCGTGGTGAAGTTGTAGTCGGTGTGCGTGACCTTGCCGGAGCGGAACTCGAACGCCCGGTCCCAGCGCGCGACGGACTCCGCCTGCGGCTGGTCCGGCCGGTACTCGACGGTGCCGTGCGGGGCGCAGTCGAAGTACGCGGCGGACGCGTCGGCCAGCACGAGCGTGTGCTTCCCTTCGGCGAACGAAAAGTAGTAGAAGATGCCGTACTCTTCCATCAGCCGCGAGACGAACGCGAACGCCGTCTCGCGGTACTGCACGCAGAACTCGCGCGTCGGGTAGGTGCCCTGGAGGCTCGTCTTGTAGTCGGTCAGGCCGAACCGGTCGAAGGTGTCGGTGATGATGGCATCGACCGTCATGTTCTGGAAGATGCGGCAGTCGGCGGTGCGGGTGAGGAACCAGAGCCACGGCACGACTTCGGCGCGGTAGCTGCGCCGCCCGCGGTCCGTTTCGGGGCCGGCGACGAGCCTCCGCACGTACCCGTGGAACGGGCGCGGCCCGTCTTCGGGCAGGTTGACCGTCCAGCCCACCGCCTTGCCCACGAGGTCGGCGGCGGCGACGCCCACGTTCTCCGAGACGAGGTCGAGGGCGAACTCGAACGGCGCGGACAGCCGCTCCCGGCCCGCGAACCCGGTACACACGAACGCGTCGGCCCCGAGCGGGCTGGTGAACGTGATCCGCCGGCTGGTCTGGGTGAGGGCCATTTCTCAGCGTCCCGAGTCGTGCGTGAAAGTCGCAAGTCGTAACGTCGCAAGTCG
>JAYUBA010000270.1:0-7680 GCA_043741075.1 Frigoriglobus sp. | reverse complement strand
CTTCAGGGAGGGGGGCCGGGGGGATAGGTTCTGCGGCGTCCTTCTCCGCGGCGTCGATCAAATCGGCCACCTGGAACGCGACGCCCTCCAGCGCCGCGCGGCCGAGGTCCGCGGCGGTCGTCGCGCGGGTCAGGCCGAAGATCACGCCGCGGGCTTCGGGCACCCAGTGCGGGGCGCCCAGCCCCACGAACCCCGGTACGAACAGCACCGGCTCCGCCGGGTTCGATTCCTTCGCCAGTTGCTCGACTTCCGCCGCCGACTTGAACAGGTGCAGCCCGTCGCGGAGCCACTGCACCGCGGCCCCCGCGACGAACACCGCGCCTTCGAGCGCGTACTTCGGCTTCGCGTCGGTCATCGCGGCCACGGTGGTGAGCAACTTGTGCTTCGACGGCACCGCGGTGTCACCGGTGTGGAGCAGGTAGAACGCGCCGGTGCCGTAGGTGCATTTCGCTTCGCCCGGCGCGAAGCACCCCTGCCCGAACAACGCCGCCTGTTGATCGCCCGCGACGCCGCGGATCGGCACGCCGTCGGGGAGGAAGTCCAGCCCCTTCGTGACGCCGAACTCCGCGACCGACGGCTTCACCTCCGGCAGCGCGGCCCGCGGCACGCCGAAGTACCGGAGCAACTCGTCGTCCCACTGCATCGTGTGGATGTTGAACAGGAGAGTGCGGCTCGCGTTGGTCGCGTCGGTGGCGTGAACTGCGCCGCTGGTGAGCCGCCAGATGAGGAACGAATCGACGGTGCCGAACGCGAGTTCCCCGCGGTCCGCGACCACCTTCAACAGCGGCGTGCGTTCGAGCAGCCAGCGGAGCTTCGTGCCGGAGAAGTACGGGTCGAGTACGAGGCCGGTGCGTTCCGTTAGCCACGGCTGATCGGTCGCGTGTTCGCGGCAGAAGTCGGTGGTGCGGCGGTCCTGCCACACGATCGCGCGGTGCATCGGGGTGCCGGTCGGCCGGTCCCACACGACGACCGTTTCGCGCTGGTTGGTGATGCCGATCGCGGCCACGGATTTCGCGTCGCGGCCGGACTTCGCGAGCGCCTCCCGCACGGTGCGGGCGACCGAGTACCAGATGTCCTCCGGCTCGTGTTCGACCCGCCCGTCGCGCGGGTAGTGCTGTTCGATCTCCTGCTGCGCGGCGCCGAGCACGGCGAACGTCGCGGCGTCGTACACGACAGCACGAGAACTGGTGGTGCCCTGGTCGATGGCGAGGATGACGGGAGGGGGCATCGGCGGCTCCGACGGGGGCGGGCGGTTCGCGAGCTGAGTCGAAGACGCTACGCCGGATCGGCCGGCGGTTCGACGCTCGGCCGGATCGCGGCGACCAGAGCCTGAATGTCCTGGCGGCCGGGCTTTGCGGAAGCGACCGCGTCCAAGAACTTGACCACCGTCGCCTTTCCGTCCCGGTCCGCCCACCCGACCAGCCGGAATACGACCTCACTCAGTGATCCCGTCAATTGGATGACGGCGCCCAAATTCACTTCCAAGTAGTTACTCATCAACTGCTCGAGTTCCGCCGCGTCGGTGAACGCGGACACGATGACAGTCTGCAATTGAGTTGCCTGCCGGCCGGTGAGAGTGACCCAGGACGGCGGCGGGAGCGGAGCCGGAGCGGGCGGTTGGAGGGGACGAGCGAGCTGATTATCTGGTGGAACCACATGGAACCCGAGGAGTCCAAGGGCGAGGGCGATTGAGGCCGAGCTGACGAGGAATGTAGCCAACATCAACGCGGTCGTCTGATTCCGGGCGGAATTCGAGCCGGGCATTCGGTCGAGTTCGTCGTCGATGTTTGAAGGCCCGTGATCGCTGATCGCCTTCGTGCGCGAATCACCGGCCTTATCGACCAAGTAGGCAATGTTTCCGTCGAGCCGGCGCGGAAAGTAGAGCGCCGCGCCGTTCTTGTAGCCCTTGTATTTTTCCTCTGCGGGCTTGATTAGGCAGAGATTTTGGAGGTAACCGTAGTAGATCAGCGTGGGCAGGAAGACGACGACCGAAAGGCCCGCTCCGAGGAGCACCTTCCACCGGGCCGTCTGGTACAGTTTGTCCCGGCACACGAGCAGACCGAGGACGACGACCGCGGCCAGCGTCCACGAGCCGATAGCGAACTCGTACTCCCAATTGGGGGGAGCCCGCAGACCGCCGAAGAGGACGAGCAACCCGGGAACCGCCGCGCCGACCACGGCCGCGCCGACCACGGCCGCGCGCTGGAATCCCCCTCTCATGGGAGCCTCACGGTCGGGTTCTCCGCCGGATCGCAGTACCGGTACGGCGGATCGTTCTTGTCTTCGTAAACGAATATGAACACCCACACCGCGTACTTATCGACGTTGTAGTTCGGCATGACCGTCGTCCCGATGTAGTTGCGCGGAATCAGATGCGTTCCGATCGGCGCCCCCGATTCGAACTGGGTCGAGCGGACCTTGTAGATCTTCGCGCCCGCGGGGGTCGAGTTGATCGAAACCGGCACGTCGCTCGTGGTCACGATCATCTTCCAGAGGAAACCGTCGCCCTTGGCCCGCTGAAACCACATCAACTTGTCGCCCTTCCGCACTACCCCGGTGGTGGGCGTGAGAACTTCCGCCTGATCGTACTCCAGCTTGATTGCCACGCTCCCCTTGTTGTCGATGACGCCGAATTTCCCTTCGAGTTGGACCACGGCGAGGGAACCGACGAACGGGTGAGCGAGTTGATACTTCCCCTCGAAAGCGGGCTTTCCCTTGGTATCGATGTACACGTATGCCCCATTCTGGCGGACCACCGCCAGGCCCGACGAAAAGGTGTCGGCCGCTTTGAACCGTCCCTCGAACGCGATTTTCCCATCGCGGTCGAGGTAACCGAACCCGTCCTTGTCGCGGAACCAAACGCGCTCGTAGGAAAAGTCGCCGACGAGGTCGTACCGCGTACGGAACACTTCCTTGCCGCTGGTCGCGAGGAAACTGTAGGTGCCTTCCCGCCGCGCCCGGAGCAGGCCGTCGTGGGCGTCGCCGAGGTCCTCGAAGACGAAGTCCGTCAGGTTCTTCCCGTCCTTGTCGAGCAGCGCCAACCGTTTCCCCTTGCGGACGCGGGCGACCCCCTCGCGAAACGGTCCGGCGAAATCGAACTCCTGAGCGAACTTCTTCTTTCCGCTGGTGTCGATGAACCAGTACTTCTCTTCGCCCTTCGCTCCGCCCTTGACCACGGCCAGTTTCTCGGCCGGCGAGAACGGCAGGGCGGCCGTGAACGTCGCCGGGATGGTGACGTTCTTCTCCGAATCGACGTAGCCCCACTTTTTGGCTTTCGGGTCGTACTGAGGCGTCGGCAGTTTGTCGGGTTGGGCGTGGACGACCGCCACGGACCAACAGAGGGCGCCTGCGATTCCGACCCAGCGCGAGGCGACGCGTGACATTGGCAAACTCCGTTGCTGCGACGAGCCTCCGGCGAGCGCGCGGCAAGAGGGGTGGGGCTCGGTCCGTCCCAGACAATCTAACAAAATCTGGCGCCCTGCCCAGCAAATGACGCGGGGAGCACCCGCGTTCCTCCCCCGCGTCGATGCGAGCCGGTCGGTCGGTGGTCGCGCGAGCCATGTGCCGGGTTCGCTTGTCACTCGTAAACTGAACCCGTCGTTCACCGCCGCGAGGTTCCGTCATGCCGTTCGAGAAGGTCGAAACGTCCGTCGATTTCCCCGCCAAGGAGCGCGAGGTTCTCACGTTCTGGGACGACAACCGCATCTTCGAGAAGCGGAAGGCGCTCAACGCCGGCAAGCCGACGTGGAGCTTCCTCGACGGCCCCATCACCGCCAACAACCCGATGGGCGTTCACCACGCCTGGGGCCGCACCTACAAGGACGCGTACAACCGCTACTTCGCCATGACCGGGCACGAACTCCGCTACCAAAACGGGTTCGACTGCCAGGGGCTGTGGGTGGAAGTGGAGGTCGAGAAGGCGCTCGGCCTGAAGAGCAAGCGCGACATCGAGAACCTCGTGCCGGGCGACCCGGAGGCGAGCATCGACCGCTTCGTGCAGGCGTGCAAGGACCGCGTGAACACGTTCGCCCGCGTGCAGACGAACCAAAGCATCCGCCTCGGCTACTGGATGGACTGGGACCGCACCGACGCGGACTGGGCGAAGACGCCGGACGGGCGCAAGTCGTACTTCACGATGAGTGAAGAGAACAACTACGCGATCTGGTCGTTCCTCAAGAAGTGCCATCACAAGAAACTGATCTCGCGCGGCTACGACGTGATGCCGTGGTGCGGGCGGTGCGGCGTCGGCATCTCCGAGCAGGAGATGAAGGAGGGCTATCGGCTCGTTGAACACCGCGCGTGCTTCGTGAAGCTCACGCTGAAAGCCCGGCCCGGCGAGAACCTGCTCGTCTGGACGACGACCCCGTGGACGCTCACGAGCAACGTGGGTGCCGCGATTAATCCGGAACTGACATATCTAAAAGTGAAACTGAAGGGTGAAGTGTATTACGTCGCGAAGGGCGCGTTCAAACTGAACCGCATGGAAGGGGGCGCGGGTGAAGGCGATGACGACGAGGGCGAAGGGGCGGCCAAGAAGACGCGGCCGTGGCTGAAGGAGGTGCCGCACCTCGTCACCATCGAACAGCATTTCAAGGTGAAAGCCGGCAAGGGCGACAGCTATGAAGTCGTCGGTGAGGTAAAGGGCGCGGACATGCTCGGTTGGGAGTACGCCGGCCCGTTCGACGACCTGCCGGCGCAGAACCACGAGTACGGCTTCCCGGAAGAAGTGGCGCGGATCACCAAGCAGAGCGGGAAGTGGCCCGCGAAGACCGCGGCGCAGTCGCACCGCGTCATCAGCGGCGGCAAGGACGTGACGGAAACCGAAGGCACCGGTATCGTCCACACCGCGCCCGGCTGCGGTGCGATCGACTACGCCTGGGGCAAGGAGAACGGTCTGCCGCCGGTCGCGCCGATCGGCGACGACGGCGTGTTCGTACCGGGCTTCGGCCCGCTCACGGGTAAGAACGCGGTCGATCCGAACACCGCGGACGCGGTGTTCGAGCAACTGAAGGCGAACGACCGCCTGTTCGCGACCGAGCGGTACGTCCACCGCTACCCACATTGCTGGCGGTGCAAAACGGAGCTACTCTACAGGCTCGTTGATGAGTGGTTCATCAACATGGGACCGAAGCATACGGAAGACGGCTTCCGCGGCGACATCATGAAGGTAGTGAAGCAGGTCAAGTTCCTGCCGGACTCGATCAACGGCCAGGCCCGGGAATACGACTGGCTCTGGAACATGGGCGACTGGATGATCTCCAAGAAGCGCTATTGGGGGCTGGCGCTGCCGATCTGGGTAGACGAGAAAGACCCGAACGACTTCGAGGTGATCGGCAGTTATCAAGAACTGAAGGACCGCGCCGTCGAAGGCTGGGCGGAGTTCGACGGGCACACGCCGCACCGGCCGTGGATCGACAAGGTGAAGATCAGGAACCCGCGGACCGGGAACCGCATGTCGCGGATCGCGGACGTGGGCAACCCGTGGCTGGACGCGGGCATCGTGGCGTTCTCCACGATGAAGTACAACACCGACCGCCCGTACTGGGACAAGTGGTTCCCAGCGGACTTCATCACGGAGAGCTTCCCCGGCCAGTTCCGCAACTGGTTCTACGCGCTGTTGTCGATGTCCACGATGATGAGCGACGGCAAGCCGCCGTTCAAAACGCTCCTCGGTCACGGCCTGGTGAAGGATCAGTACGGCCACGAGATGCACAAGACATCGGGGAATTCCATCGAGTTCATCGCGGCGGCCGACGCGGGCGGTGAGATCAACGACCCGAAGGGGAAGCCGCTGCCGTTCGGCGCGATCGGCGCGGACGTGATGCGGTGGCTGTACTGCCGGGCGAACCCGGCCGCGAACCTCAACTTCGGCCCGGAACCGGCGAACGAGGTGCGGTCGAAGGTGTTCTTCAAGCTGTGGAACACCTACGCGATGTTCTGCAACTACGCCACCGGCGACGGGTTCGACCCGGCCGCGGCGCAAGTGCCGGTGGGCGAGCGCCAGGACGTGGACCGCTGGCTGCTCTCCAACTTGCATTCGCTCATCAAGGACGCGCGCGCCGCGTACGAGAGCTACAACGTGATGGCCTTCGCGCTGAAGTGTGAAGACTTCATCGAGGGCGATCTATCGAACTGGTATGTGCGGCGGAATAAGGACCGCCTGCACAGCAAGACGACCGATCTCAACGACGCCGAGCGCGAGGATAAGAACGCCGCCTATCAAACGCTCTATACGACGCTCACAACGCTGTGCAAGTTGATGGCACCCTGTGTGCCCTTCATCACAGAAATGATGTGGAGAAACCTCAACGTTCAAGCCCAGGGACGGCCGTCCCTGGGCGGGCCGGAGTCTGTCCACCTGTGCGATTTCCCTGTCGCCGACGACGCGCTCATCGACGAGCAACTCTCGAAGGACATGAAGGCGGTGCAGACGGTGATCTCACTCGGCCTGTCGGCGCGGCAGGCGGCGAAGCTCAACGTGCGGCAACCGCTCGCGGAGGTTCTAGTAAATCCGTCCCCTCTCCAAGACAGCTCGCGTGTTTTGCTCGGCGATGCTGACAAACGCGCCGTCGAGCGGTTCTCTGACCTCATCCTCGAAGAACTGAACGTGAAGAAGGTGCGATTGTACGACGAGGCTGCGGAGGGTGAACTGGCGTCTTTGCAGCCCCGCGCAAATCCGAAAACACTGGCGCCGAAGTGTGGTGATCGGTTCAAAGAGGTGAAGGAGGCAATTGAAGGGAACAACCCGGAGATTCGAAAGCAACTGACTCCAATCATCTCAGGGTTTCAAGAAAACGCTGAACTGGTGCTGCCCGGCATCGGGTTATTCGTCCTGACACCACGGGATATTACGTTCACTTATACTCAAGTGCCCGGTCGCCATATGGTCGCCGACAAGGGCACGCAGGTCGCGGTGAGCACCACCATCACCGAGCCGCTGAAGCTCGAAGGGCTGGCGCGCGACGTGGTGCGGCAGGTGCAGAGCGCCCGCAAGGACGCGAAGCTCGACCTACTCGACAAGATCGCGCTTCACCTGTCGGCCACGTCGCCCGAACTCGCGAAGGCGATCGGCACGCACCGCGACACCATCGCCACGGCGGTGCAGGCGACGCGGTGGAGCGACGCGCCGCTCACCGGCGACGGCGTCCACACCGCGACCGTGAAGATCGACGGCCAACCGCTCACGATCGCGCTGCGCAAGGTTTAATCGTTGAGCGGGCGGCACGGATCGTGCTATAACTGGCGATTGCACCGCGTACACGGCCAGCGCGGTGCCGGTGCCCAGCCCGACACCTCGCCCCGGCCGCCCTCTTCGACGGAGTCGCATCATGACCCGCTTCCTGGTCGCCCTCTTCGCCTGTGGTCTCGGCCTCCTCACCGTGTCCGCGGCCAATCCCGCGCCCGCGGCCGATCCCGTGCCCGCTAAGACGCCGAAGGACACGTGCGTGAAGCCGTGCTTCGACTGCCAGGCCGAGTGCCTCGCCTGCATGAAGCACGCGCGCGAACACAAGATGGAAGACATGGCGAAGGAGTGCGAGGTGTGTCACCACGCGTGCCTGGCGTGCTACCACGCGGTCGGCAGCAAGAACGTCCGGGCGTGGGAGATCTGCGAGCTGTGCGAGAAGGTGTGCAACGACTGCGCGGCAGCGTGTGCGAAGGGCACCGACGAACACGCGAAGA
>JAYUBA010000269.1:0-2301 GCA_043741075.1 Frigoriglobus sp. | reverse complement strand
CGCTGGCCTGCCATTGCTTCGGCAGGCCAGCGGCCTACCCCACATTGAAAGCCGCGGTGGACTCCCTCCGCCGGGGCGATACACTAGCGTTCGGTTTTGGGGCGGTGCGCCACACCTGTAACTGCCCTCTTGCCGACCGCACCCGCCGCGCCCGTCGCGCGGCCTCGCGGTCAGCCCGCCGCACCTCCCATGAGCGAACAGCCTGGCCCCGCCGCGGAGCCGGCCAAACCGCACCACCAGACCTTCTGGCTGTGGGTGATGTGTCTGACCGGCGTCGATTACTTCTCCACCCTCGGCTACCAGCCGTCCATCGCCTACGAGAACGCCGGGCTGCTCGCCCCGCTGGCGACCATCGTCCTCGTCTTCGTCACCCTGTTCGGCGCGCTGCCCATCTACTGGTACGTGTGCGGCCGGTCGCACACCGGGCAGGGGTCGATCGGGATGCTCGCGAAGCTCGTCTCCGGGTGGGGCGGGAAGACGCTCGTCCTCGTCCTCCTCGGTTTCGCCGCGACCGACTTCGTCATCACCAAGACGCTCTCGGGCGCGGACGCCGCCGTTCACCTGATTACGAACCCGAACTGGCCCCTCGACGTGCCCGACGACGCGGAGAAGACCCGGCAGGCGATCTACGTCACCGGGTTCCTCCTCATGCTCCTCGGCGCGTCGTTCATGCGCGGGTTCCGCGAGGTCATCGGCCTGGCGGTCGTCATCGTCGGCGTGTACCTGGTTCTGAGCGCGGTCGTGATCGGGGCGGGCGTCGCGCACCTGATCGAGAACCCCGCCTGCTTCCACCAACTCGTGGACCGGGTGCGGGCCGGCGAATGGTACCTGAAGGAGTCCGACCGGCCGCTCGCGGGCACCGGCCTGTTCACCATCATCGCCATCAGCCTGATTATCTTCCCCAAGCTGGCGCTCGGGCTGTCCGGGTTCGAGACCGGCGTCGCGGTCATGTCGCTCGTAAAGGGGAACCCCGGCGACGACCCGAAGGAACCGAAGGGCCGGATCGCGAACACGCGCAAGCTGCTCGTCACGGCCGCCGCGATCATGTCCGTGTACCTCATCTGCTCCTCGGTGGTGGTGGCGTGCCTCGTCCCGCCGCACCACCTGGTGAAAGTGGACGCGGCCGGGGACGAGCGCGAGGGCGTCGCCGACCAGGACCTCAAGGCCAAGGACCGCGCGCTCGCGTACCTGGCGCACGGCGAGAACCCGGACGGCAAGCTGCTCCCGTTCTTCGGCGAGTGGTTCGGCACCGTCTACGACATCTCGACGGTCGTCATCCTGTGGTTCGCCGGCGCGAGCGCGATGGCCGGGCTGCTGAACCTCGTGCCGCAGTACCTCCCGCGGTACGGCATGGCACCGGAGTGGGCGCGCGCGACGCGCCCGCTCGTGCTCCTGTTCACGGTCATTAATCTCATCGTCACCGTGATCTTCAAGGCGAACGTGGACGCGCAGAGCGCCGCCTACGCGACCGGCGTGCTGGTGCTCATCACCAGCGCGTGCGTGGCCAGCGTCATCGACATGTGGCAGCGGCGCGCGGGCCGGTGGTACGCGCGCGTCTGCTGGCCGTTCGTACTCATCACGCTCGTGTTCGTCTACACCACCATCGCCAACGTGTACGAGAAGCCGGACGGCATCAAGATCGCCGGGTTCTTCATCTTCACCATCCTCATCACGTCGTTCTGGTCGCGGTGGGCGCGGAGCCGGGAGCTGCGGTTCGCCGGGTTCAAGATTCCCGACCCGGAGACGAAGCTGATGTGGGACGCGATCCGCGACCTGGAGCTGTCGATCCTGGTGCCGCACCGCCCCGGCCGGCGGAGCCTCGCGAACAAGGAGGGGCAGATCCGCCGCGAGCACCGCATCCCGCGCGACCTGATGATCGTGTTCGTCGAGGTCGCCCTCGCGGACGCGAGCGACTTCGTGAACGAGCCGGAACTGCGCGTGTCGCAGGAGGAGGGGCGGTACGTGGTGAAGATCACCGGGGCCGCGTCGATCGCGCACACGGTGGCGGCGCTGGCGCTGGAGATGGCGAAGGTGGGGCGCCCGCCGGAGGTGCACTTCGGGTGGACCGACGACAGCCCGGTGAGCGGCACGCTCGGGTTCCTGCTGTTCGGCGAGGGGAACGTGCCGTGGATGGTCCGCGACCTGATCCGCCGCGCCGAGCCGGACGAGGCGAAGCGCCCGCTCATCATCATCGCGGGAACGGCTTAGCAGTACAGCGCGGGTTCAGATGACGCATTTATGCCGCTGTTTCTTGTGGGACTTGGCGGCCTGAGTGTTGCGCCTCTGGTGGTACCGGAGCAC
>JAYUBA010000268.1:0-2301 GCA_043741075.1 Frigoriglobus sp. | reverse complement strand
GGTTTTCCAAGGCGGCCATGTGGCCATCTTGGACCACCTTGGGATCTCCGACGAACGCGCGTGCGGCCGACCGACCGCAGCGGATCAACCGGACCTCGCGTCAGGTCGTTCGCTCCTGTAACGCGAGTGTAAGCACCGCGCGAACGTCACCTCCGCTCGCGGTCGGCCGCGGGTATATTGCGCTCGCCGCACTCGCCCGCCCTCTCGCCGAAAAGGTAACTTCCCATGCGCACGCTCCGCGCCCTCACCCTCACCCTGGCCGCCATGCTACCCGGCACGCCCGCACTCGCCGCCGACACGCCGGTGAAGAGTAAGATCGTCGCCGTCGATCTGTTCAAGAACGGGCTGGCGATCGTCAAGCGCGAGGTCACGCTCGGCAAGGCCGGCACCTACTCCATCGACGACGTGCCCACACCGGTCCACGGCACCTTCTACATCGACAGCACCGGCACCGTCGATGCGGCGGTGAAGATGCGCGACGTGGAGGTGCCCGCGTCCGAGGTGGCACCGGGCAACCTGCAAGACGACCTCGCGGGCAAGAAGGTGACCGTCCACTTCAAGGGCGACAAGCGCGCCCCGCTCTCCGGCACGATGCTGAAGATCAAGCCGGCGAAGGACGAACCGGGCGCGGGCCGGTTCCTCGTTCTTCAGACGGCGAAGGGCCGGGTGTACATCGAGCCGAGTGAGGTCGCGGCGGTGGAGTCGGACGACGCGGGCACCACGGTGACGCGGCGCCGGCCGCAGTTGGTGCTCACGCTCCAGGAGCCGAAGGAGGGGGAAAAGGGCGAGCGAAAGGACGGGGTGCAGGTGACGATTCGCTACATCGCGCACGGGCTGTCGTGGGCACCGAGCTACCGGCTGGACATCACCGACCCGAAGACGCTTCTGCTCGAACAGCACGCGGTGGTCCGCAACGAACTCGCGGACCTGGACGGGGTCGAAGTGCGGCTCATCTCCGGCTACCCCAGCGTGCAGTACGCGCACGTCCGCTCGCCGCTGTCGCCGCGCACCAGTCTGGCGGCCTTCTTCGCGGAACTGGCCGGCAGCCCGCGGTGGGAGGCCGACGCGCTGAGCAACTCGATCGTGAGCCAGCAGGCGGTTTCGATGAACAACTTCCGCAATCCGCACGCCGTCGCGCTCGGCGCGACTCCGGTGGGCGAGGGCGTGGACCTGCACTACCAGTCGATCGGTAAACGCACCCTGGCCGACGGCGACTCGCTCGCGCTCACGGTGGCGAAGGGGAAGGCCGAGTACGAGCGGATCGTGGAGTGGCTGGTGCCGGACACCCGCAACATCTACGGGCAGCCGGACGGGAGTGGCGGCGCGGACGACGTGTGGGACGCGCTGAAGTTCAAGAACCCGCTCGCGTTCCCGATGACGACCGGCCCGGCGACGGTGACCGCCAACGGCCTGTTCAACGGCCAGCGCACGAGCTACTGGGTGAACTCGGGCGAAGAAACGGTGCTGCGCGTCGAGAAGGCGCTGAGCGTCCGCACGCGGGCGACCGAGAACGAGCAGTTGAACAAGGACGGCAGCGGGCGCGACCTCATCTGGCTGGGCGGGCGGCAGTACCGCAAGACGACGGTCGAGGGCGAACTGGCGGTGAGCAACCACCGCAAGGAAACGATTTCGCTGGTGATCCGCCGCCGCTTCTCCGGCGAGTTGGTTCAAGCCGAGGGCGATCCGAAGCGGCAGCTCCGCGAGGAGGGCGTGTACTCGGTGAACAAGCGGCAGGAGATGTTGTGGACGATGCCGCTGAAGGGCGGCGAGGAGAAGAAGCTGAAGTACACCTACACGGTGCTGATGCCGCACTGACGCGCGAAGCCGCGTCACCCCAGCAGCCGCGCGTACACCTCGGCGCTGAACCCGACGACGAGCGTGCGCCCGACGCGGGCCGTGGGGGCGCGCAGGTTTCCGGTCGGCCCCATGAGCCGGGCGAGGAGGGTCGCGTCGTCCGGCCGGTCGGTCTTCAGGTCGAAGGTTTCGACCTTCTTACCCTTCGTTGCAATCAGCGTGTCGATGCCGGCGAGCAGCGCGAGCGCGTCGGCCGAGGCGTAGCGTACTTTGGTCGCGTTGACGGTTTCGGTCACGGTCACGGACGCGTGCCCAAGGAACCCCTGGGCCTTCTTGCACGTCGTTCAGGTGCGCCGTTCGTACAGCCAGTCGATTCGCTTCGGCATGGGGAAACTCCTGTCTTGTCGGGTGGGACAAGGCTATGCGCCGTCCCACTTCTTATCTTGTGGCACAGGCTTTCCAGCCTGTGCTGCCATCGTCGTCCCACCTCTTATCTTGTGGCACAGG
>JAYUBA010000267.1:0-7687 GCA_043741075.1 Frigoriglobus sp. | reverse complement strand
GCCTTGACATTGGGATGAAATAGTGTAATCTTGTTCATGATGGACTTGCGCCGCACCTTGCGGATTTTGCCGGTTGTAGCGGACGCGCCCGAGGCGCGTCGGCGCACGCGCCGGGGCGGGGAATCTTGGGCGTAGACCGGCCGACTCGCGGTGCCGATGAACGCTAGCCGCGGCATTATGAAGGTTGGTTCACGGAAGCCCGACCTCCCGACGCCGCAACACCGCCGGATACTCCCATGCAGATCAGCCGCCGCTTCACCCGCGAAGGGCAAGACCCGTTCGCCGGCATCGAGTTCGCGCCGCGGACCTCCTCCATCCGCAACCCGAACGGCTCGGTCGTATTCGAGATGACCGACGTGATGGTGCCCGCGAAGTGGTCGCAGGTGGCGGCGGACATCCTCGCGCAGAAGTACTTCCGCCGGGCCGGGGTGCCCGCGCGCCTGGCGCACGTCCACGAGGAGAACGTGCCCGCGTGGATTCAGAAGAGCGGGCCGGAAGTCCCGGACGCGCCGGCCGGCGGCGAGACGGACTCGCGTCAGGTGTTCCACCGCCTCGCGGGCTGCTGGACCTATTGGGGGTGGAAAGGCGGGTACTTCACGTCCGAGCGCGACGCCCGCACGTTCTACGACGAGACGTGCTTCATGCTCGCCATGCAGATGGCGGCCCCGAACAGCCCGCAGTGGTTCAACACCGGCCTGCACTGGGCCTACGGCATCGAGGGGCCGCCGCAGGGCCACCACTTCGTCAACCCGCACTCGCAGCAACTCGAACGCTCGACCTCCGCGTACGAGCGCCCCGCGCCGCACGCGTGCTTCATCCAGCAAGTTTCAGACGATCTGGTGAACGACGGCGGCATCATGGACCTGTGGGTCCGCGAGGCGCGCATCTTCAAGTACGGCAGCGGCACCGGGTCGAACTTCTCCGCGCTCCGCGGCGAGGGCGAGCCGCTGTCCGGCGGCGGGAAGTCGTCCGGCCTGATGAGCTTCCTGAAAATCGGCGACCGCGCCGCCGGTGCCATCAAGAGCGGTGGCACGACGCGACGCGCCGCGAAGATGGTGGTACTAGACTTGGATCATCCGGACATCGAGGAGTTCGTCAACTGGAAGGTGACCGAGGAGCAGAAGGTCGCGGACCTGGTCACCGGGTCGCGGCTGATGAACCGGCACCTGAACGCGATCATGCGCGCGCTGCACGGGCACGCGGTCGCCGACGAGCGGTACGACCCGGCCAAGAACGCGGGCCTCCGCAAGACGGTCCTCGAGGCCCGCGCCGCGCTCATCCCGGAGAACTACATCGCCCGCGTGCTGCAACTGGCGCGGCAGGGGTGGAAGAGCATCGAGATCGACGAGTACGACACCGACTGGACCTCGAAGGCGTACTACACGGTTTCGGGCCAGAACAGCAACAACTCGGTGCGCATCCCCAACGAGTTCATGAAGGCGGTCGAGACGAACGGCCTGTGGCACCTGTACTGGCGCACGGAACTGGAGAAGGCGAAGAAGGAGGACCGCGCGCCGAAGGCGCGGAAGACGCTCCCGGCCCGCGACCTGTGGGACCAGATCGCCTACGCCGCGTGGAGCTGCGCCGACCCCGGCGTGCAGTTCCACACCACCATCAACGAGTGGCACACGTGCCCGCTCGACGGCGAGATTCGGGCGAGCAACCCGTGCTGCGTCACCGGCGACACGCTGGTCGCGGTGGCCGACGGGCGGAACGCAGTTGCGATCAAAGACCTCGCCGGCCAGGACGTGCCCGTATACGCCTGGGATCACGCCGCGAAGCGGACCGTGATCGGGCGGATGTGGAACATCGGTGTCAAGCGGCAGAACGCGCGGGTGTTCAAGGTCACGCTGGACGACGGTTCTTCGTTCCGCGCCACCGACGACCACCTCATCATGCTCCGCGACGGCTCGTACCGGCAGGTGAAGGACCTGCTCGCGGGCGACTCGCTCAACCCGTTCCACTCGAAGGTTCGTCGCCCGAAGGACGTGCGCACCAAGCGCCGGTTCGTCTACACCGGGCGCGGGTGGAAGGTGCAATACCGGTGGGCGTGGGAAGCGGCCAACGGCGCCGCGCCCGGCGGGCACCACATCCACCACCGCGACTTCAACAGCCTGAACGACCGGCTCGACAACCTTCAGTTGATGCCGGAAGACGAACACGAAGCCCTTCACCGCGACCAGATGCTCGGCGACAACAACCCGGCGCGGCGGTGCATGACGGACGAGTGGCGCGCGAACATCTCGGCGGCCGTGCGCGGCGAGAAGAACCCGCACTACGGGGTGCCGCAGAGCGCGACCGCACGCGCGAAGATGCGCGCGGCTTCGGCGAAGCGCTGGGCCGACCCGGCGGAACGCGCGAAGGCCACCGACGCGGCACACGGTCGGGTCGCGTCCGCTCGCGCCGCCGGTCACCGAATCGGCCGCCCCGCGAAGGGGCGCGTCGAGCGGTGTTGTGCCGTCTGCCGCACGAACTTCATGACGCCCCGTAAGGGCCAACTGTTCTGCTCGAAGACGTGCCGGTACAGTCCGACCGCGGTGGCGATGGTGGGCGCGAAGGGCGGACTGAAGAAACTCGGCCGCGCGCGCTCGCCGGAGCACAAGGCAAAACTGAGCGAGTCCGGCCGTGCCGTCGCGGTTCCCGCCGACAAGCGGCGGGCGGCATTCGACAGCCTCCGCGCCCGCTGCCTGAAGGCCGCGCGGCTGCTGCTCGACGCCGGCCACACGCCCACGCTCGACGGGTGGGAGAGCCTGCGCGACACCGCGCACGACCTCGGCGCGTCTCACTTCCCGAAGCGCGAATCTGTCGCCCGCTTCTTCGAGACCGACGACGCACTGCACGCGCACGCCGCACTCTACAACCACAAGGTCGTGTCGGTCGAATTCGACGGCGTGGAAGACGTGTACGACGGCACCGTGGACGCGCACCACAACTTCGCCATCGTCACCAGCAAAACCGCCTCGGCGGTCGCGCCGACGGAACTCGATTACTCCGGCTGTTTCATCCACAACAGCGAATATCTGTTCCTCGATGATACGGCGTGCAACTTGGCAAGCCTGAACCTCACCACGTTCTTCGACGTGAAGGCGAACACGTTCGACATCGAGGCGTACCGGCACGCGGTCCGCGTCTGGACCGTGATCCTCGAAGTCAGCGTGTACATGGCGCAGTTCCCGAGCCAGTCGGTCGCGCAGAAGTCGTACGACTTCCGCACCCTCGGCCTCGGGTACGCGAACCTCGGCGCGCTGCTCATGGTGCAGGGCATCCCGTACGACTCGGCCGAGGGCCGCGCCCAGTGCGGGGCGATCACCGCCATCATGCACGCCGGTGCCTACGCCGCCAGCGCGGAGATGGCCGCCGAGGTCGGGCCGTTCGCGCGGTACGCCGCCAACCGCGACCACATGCTGCGGGTGGTCCGCAACCACCGCCGCGCGTCGTACAACGCCGCGCCCGCGGAGTACGAGGGGCTGACCGTCGTCCCGGTCGGCATCGACGCCCGGTACTGCCCGCCGGACCTGCTCGCCGCCGCCCGCCGCGAGTCCGACCGCATGCTCGAACTCGGCGAGCGGCACGGCTACCGGAACGCGCAGGTCACGGTCGTCGCGCCGACCGGCACCATCGGCCTCGTGATGGACTGCGACACCACCGGCATCGAGCCCGACTTCGCGCTGGTGAAGTTCAAGAAGCTCGCCGGCGGTGGGTACTTCAAGATCATCAACCAGTCGGTGCCGCCCGCCCTCGCCAAGATGGGCTACGCCCCGTGGCAGGTCGAGGACATCGTGCGGTACAGCCGCGGTGCCGCCACCCTCAACGGGTGCCCGCACGTCAACCCGGCGGTGTTGAAAGCGAAGGGCTTCACCGACGAGGTGCTGAAGAAGGTCGAGGTGCAACTGCCCGGCACGTTCGAGCTGCCGTTCGTATTCAACCTGTGGACCGTCGGCGAGGACTTCGTCAAGACCACGCTGAAGGTGCCGGCCGAGGCGCTGAACGACCCCGCGTTCGACCTGCTCACGCACCTGGGCTTCAGCAAGCAGCAGGTGACGGAGGCCAACGCCTACGTGTGCGGCACGATGACGATCGAGGGCGCGCCGCACCTGAAGGCCGAACACTACCCGGTGTTCGACTGCGCCAACAAGTGCGGCAAGATCGGCCGCCGGTTCCTGTCGTGGGAGTCGCACATCCGCATGATGGCCGCGGCCCAGCCGTACATCAGCGGGGCCATCTCGAAGACCATCAACATGCCCTACGACGCGACCGTCGAGGACGTGAAGAAGGCGTACCAGTTGTCGTGGCAACTGATGACCAAGGCCAACGCGCTGTACCGCGACGGCTCGAAGCTCAGCCAGCCGCTCAACTCGGTCGCCGACTCGCCGGAGGCGGCGCTGCTCGCGGCGCTCGCGGCCGAACCGGACGGGGCGGCCGAGCCGAAGCCGGTCGCGGTGCAGGTGGCCGAGCGGATCACGGAGCGGATCGTCCACCGGTACATCGCCAAGCGGCGGCGGCTGCCGGACCGCCGCGCGGGGTACACGCAGAAGGCGCGGATCGGCAGCCACAAGATGTACATCCGCACCGGCGAGTACGACGACGGCACGCTCGGCGAGATCTTCATCGACATGCACAAGGAGGGGGCCGCGTTCCGCAGCATGACGAACTGCTTCGCCATCGCGGTGTCGCTCGGCCTGCAACACGGGGTGCCGCTCGAGGAGTTCATCGACGCGTTCCTGTTCACGCGGTTCGAGCCGAACGGGATCGTGCAGGGGAACCCGTACATCAAGATGTCCACGTCGATCATCGACTACATCTTCCGCGAACTGGCGATCACCTACCTGGACCGCAAAGACCTGGCGCACGTGCTGCCGGAGGACCTGCGCGGCGACGCGATGCACGACGACGAGGAAGGCCCGGACTTCGACACGGAGGAGGTGGTGAGTACGCGGACGGTCGATCCGAAGGCGCCGCCGAAGGCCGAGATCGAGCACCCGCGCTCGACGCACCTGAAGCCGAACGGGACCAAGCCCGGTAGCGACGTGATCCCGGCGCCCGCGCCGCGCGACACCAGCGGGAACGGGAACGGCCACGCGAAGGGGACGAACGGGAGCGGGGCCGCTGTGCTGCCGCCGCGGGCCAACTACGCGCCGGTCGCGGGCACGCAACTGGACCGCATCCGCCAGGCCCGGCAGAAGGGGTACGAGGGCGACCCGTGTTCCAACTGCCAGGCGCTGATGCTGGTGCGTAGCGGCGCGTGCATGCGGTGCGACAACTGCGGCCAGACCACCGGCTGCGGGTAACTCGCGACGCGAAAGCGGCAGCGAGCGGGGAGGGCGAACGCCCTCCCCGTTTGCGTTTCTTGCTTTAGTTGACGTGCGGGGCGGGCGGGGCTAGGATCGCGTTAGGGGTTCGGGCGTCAGCTCCGACCGGCACGAATTCTGTAACGAGAGAGCCTCCATGAAGTTTCTCATCACTCTGGACCGCGACGAGGACGGGGTGTGGGTGGTCGAATGCCCGGCCATTCCCGGCTGCGTGAGCCAGGGTTCCACCCGCGAGGAAGCGGAGGAGAACATCCGCGGCGCCATCAGCGCATGCCTAGCGGTGCGGGCCGACCGCGGCCTGCCCCTGACCGTCGAGACCCGCCAGGTGGAGGTTGTCGCCTGATGCCCAAGCTCCCGGTGGTCAGCGGCTCCGAAGTCGTCCAGGCGTTCGAGGCGCTGGGCTGGTCCGTTGACCGGCAGCAGAGTAGCCACATCATTCTGGTCAAAGACGGGGAGACGGCGACGCTCTCCGTCCCGGACCACGCCGAGGTAGCCAAAGGCACACTGCGAAGCCTCATCCGGGCGGCCGGCGTAACGGTTGCGGAGTTCGTCGAGGCTCTGGATTAGACCGCGACGACTGCGGCCAGACCACCGGCTGCGGGTAACTCGCGACGCGAAAGCGGCAGCGAGCGGGGAGGGCGAACGCCCTCCCCGTTTGCGTTTTGACACCCGACGTGGAGAGGGGTAGGCTCTACCCACCGGAGACCTGTGTTATGCCGACCGACCCAATCAAAGGTTTGGCGGGGAAGGCTGAGGGGCCGCGATGCGTGTGCTGGTATACAAACGGACGCACAACGGCGATCCCGACGCGAGCGGTTGCTTCGGGGCATACGACTGCATGGGCACCGTCCGCGACCGGGAGTTCGATGCGGTCGTCGGGGTCGGCGGCATCGGCCCGGAGGCCGTGTCCAACGGTATCGACGGGCAGGTCAACTGGGTCGGCATTGGCCCGCACAAGCGGTACGTGGAGGACAAGCGCGGACCGGAGGTCTTGTTCGACCACTTCCTCTATTTCGGCATCGACGGCCCGGACTTCCGCGCGATGGCCCCGCAGTTAGCCGTGCGGATGTACGGCGACAACGTGCGAAGCATCCTCGACGGCATGAGCGATGACGAGCAGGAGGAAGCCGAGGGCATCGTGCGGTTGGCCGAGGGTGAACCGCCCTCGCCCGGCTTCCAAGCGAATACAGCGAGTGAGGGCCAAGCCGGTCGGTGTGACCCCGAGCGCAGAACCAGGCGTTGCCCCTGAGCCGGACATTGCGATGTGACCGGAGCGCGGGTAGGATACAGCGGTACATTCTAGTGAGCGAAGGGGCACGTCATGGACCGCGACACGTTCGACCAGACGATCCGCGCGTTCAAGTACCGCGCGCCGTTCCGCCCGTTCACGGTGGCCATGCAGAACGGCGACCGGTTGGAGGTGGATCACCCCGACGCCCTCGCGATCCGTGACGGCGTCGCGCTCTTCGCCGGACCGGGCGGAATCCCCTCCATCTTCGATCACGAGGGCGTCAGCCGCGTCATCGGTGACCTCGCCGGACAACCGACCGACGAGGTCTAACCCGGCGTGCTTCGCTATGCGAACCGTGTACACTGGGCTTGTCGGCTTCGCACCGGGAACACCCATGCCGCTGCTGGACCACTTCCGCCCGCCGCTCAGCGAGCGGCGATGCCGGCATTCGTTCCTCAGCGCGTGGGCGACGTACATTTCGTCGCAGCTCAACGCGCTTCTGCCCGCGGGCTACTTTGCCGAGGCCAACGTTCAGTACGGCGTCGAGATCGACGTGGCCGCGCTCGAGGAGCCGGGCACCAGCGCCTCGCCCACGACTTGGACGCCGCCCCCGCCGCAGGCCAGCGTGCCGCTGGAACTGGCGGGCGCGGTGGTCGAGGTCGGTATCTTCAGCCGCTCCGGCGGGCCGCTGCTGGCCGGGGCGGTCGAGCTTGTCAGCCCCGCGAACAAGGACCGGCAGGGGCACCGCGACGCGCTGGTGTCGAAGTGCGCCACGTACCTGCGGGCCGGCGTCGGGGTGGTGCTGGTCGATGTGGTGACGGAACGCGCGGCCGACTTCCACCGCGAGCTACTGGTGGCGCTGGGCGTACCCGACCCGGGCGCGGGGTCGGCGCTGTACGGGTCGGCGTACCGCCCGGTCGAGCGCGACGGCAGCCCGGCGCTGGACATCTGGCACGAGGTCGTCGCCATCGGCCTGCCGCTCCCGACGCTCCCGCTGTGGCTGCGCGGCGGGCTGTGCCTGCCGGTCGAACTGGAAGCCACCTACACGCGGACGTGCGTCGAGCAGCGCGTGCAACCGGCGGCGTGACCCGCCGGACCGGGTTTCCCGCGTTGGGTTTCGCCCTCTCCCCTTGCGGGAGAGGGTGGC
>JAYUBA010000266.1:0-2302 GCA_043741075.1 Frigoriglobus sp. | reverse complement strand
CCCGGACGGGCGCGGGTGCGCGTCCGACCCGCTGAAGCGGGTCACTACGAGCACGAGCAAGACCATGCCGACCGATGCCAGCTTCCGGTTCAGCACCTACCTGACACTCGCGCTCGCGTGCGTGGTGCTGGGCTACGCCGAGTACGAACTGTTGCCCGAAGTCGCGGCCTTCGCCGCGCTCGCCGTCGCCGCGCTCGGCGGGCTGTACTTCCTCGAATCCCGCGTCGCGTTCCTGTCGATCCCGGCCGCGAACCGGCTCGGCATGGCCGTCGGGCTTTTCTACCTGATGTGGGCCGCGTACCGGATCAAGCGGGAATTCGACGCGCCCGAGTTCATGAACACGGGCTGGCACATGTTCGTTGTGACGATGTGCGGCCCGCTCGTCATGCTGCTGATCGTCGCGAAGGTGGCGCGGGGCGACAAGCACGCGGGCGACTACTGGGCGCTGCACGGGATCGCGCTCGCCGGCGTGGGGCTGGCCGCCGCGCTCGCCGAGCAACCGGTGTGCTTCGCGCTCGTCGGCCTGTACCTCGCCGCGGCCGTGTGGAGCCTCACGCTCCTGCACCTCGGCCGGGCGCGCGGGGCGATCCCGCCGGTCCCCGGCGGCCGGCCGCCCGCGACCAAAGCGGTCGCCGTGTCCGCCGACCCGACCGGCCACCGCACCGACCTGCGCCCGGCGCTCCTGTGGGCCGTCGTCGCGGTGGCCGTCGCGGTCCCGTTGTACCTGATTACCCCGCGCTCGGCGGCGAGCAAGGCCGATTTCGGCAAGCCCCGCATCGAGATCGGGTACGCGGCCGACCAGATGGTGGACCTGAACCGCACCGGGCCGCTCACCGCGAACGCGGAGACGGCCTTCGCGTTCACCGCGACCCACGCCGACGGCACCCCGAAGACGGACGTGAACCCGGACCAGCGGTGGCGCGGAAAATCGCTCCGCCTGTACTCCGGCGGCAAGTGGGAGCCGATCGATAACCCCCCACTGTCCATTAGCCACGCCTCGGGCGCGTGGCGGCCGGGGGAGGGGTCGCGACTGCCGAAGCGGACGGACGAGTGGGTTCCGCCGAACCTCGGCCCCGGTCAGTTCACCATCGCGTTCGACGTACCGGCCCGGCTGGGCACCGCGTTCGTCGCGGACCCCGTGGTGTGGGCGCCGGGCCAACCGCCCCCTCTGGCGTTCCTCGCCGGCGGCGCGCCCCACGGGTGGCTCCCGGTGGCCGACGGCACATTCTTCTGGGAGCCGGACCCCCGCGCGCGGAGCGCACCACGAGAGTACATCCAGACCTACCGGACGCAAGAAGACCCCGACGTCAGTCCCCCGTTCCGGTTCGCCGACCCGCGGTTCGAGACGGCGCTCGTCCCGCTGCGCTTCAACTCGGTGCCGCGGGTGAAGGAGTACGCCGACCGCGTGCTGAACGACCTGATCCGCGCCGGCGAACTCCCGGCCGACTGCCGCGAGGAGCGGTCGCTGCTGCCCAAGCCCGAGCACCGCGACGCGATCGCCCGCACGTTCGCCGCCCACCTCGCGACGACGCCGGACCTTCAGTACACGACCGACCTGAAGCGCGAGAACCTGAAGGTCGATCCGATCGAGGACTTCCTCTTCCATACCAAGGCCGGGCACTGCGAGCGGTTCGCCGGCGCGCTGGTCCTGATGCTCCGCTCACAGGGCATCCCGGCCGCGTACGTCCTCGGCTTCAAGGGGTGCGAACACGACGAGAACGGAAAGTACGTCGTGAAGCAGGAACACGCGCACGCGTGGGTCGAGGCGCTGGTCCCGCGGCCCGGCGAGCCGGTGCAACCGGGCGAGCCGCTCAGCCGCGTGTACCAGTGGCGCAGCCTCGACCCGACGCCGGGCGCCGCGCAGACCCCGGACGCCACCGACCTCGGGTGGCTCTCGAAGGCGAACACGTGGACGGAGTCGCGGTTCCGGGAGTATGTGACCAACTACACGCCCGAACAGCGGCACAAGGCGCTCGCCGAGTTCGCCGCGGGGCTGGTGCGGACGCGGACACTCGCCGGCATCGCCACCTTGATCGCGCTCGCGTTCGCGGTGCGGTTCGCGCGCCGCCGCTTGGCACGGCGTGCCAACCCGCCGGCGGCGGTGCCCGAGGCCGCGCGGTGGTTCGGCGAACTGGTCGCGCTCCTCGCCGCGCACGGCATGGTTCCCGCCCCCGGCGACACCGCGCGCGAGTTCGCCGCCACGGCCGCCGGCGCGCTCCGGCAGAAACCGGCGTGCGGGGCTACAGCCGACGTTCCGCTCGCGTGGGCGGACGTGTATTATCAGGATCGGTTCGGCGGGGTG
>JAYUBA010000265.1:0-2304 GCA_043741075.1 Frigoriglobus sp. | reverse complement strand
CACGTTCCAGAACGTGCTCAGCCGCAGCCCGAAGATGTACGACGTGTTCGAGCTGATCGGCCACATCGCCGACACCACCTCCACCGTCATCATCCGCGGCGAAACGGGCACCGGCAAGGAGCAGGTGGCGCGGGCCATCCACCACGCGTCCGCGCCGGCCCGGTCCGGCCCGTTCGTCGCGGTCAACTGCGGCGCGCTCAACGAGAACCTCCTGGAGAGCGAGCTGTTCGGGCACGAAAAGGGGTCGTACACCGGGGCCGACAAGAAGCGGATCGGGCGCTTCGAACTCGCCAACCAGGGGACGCTCTTCCTCGACGAGATCGGCGACGTGCCGATGTCGATGCAGATCAAACTGCTCCGCGTGCTCCAGGAGCGCAAGTTCGAGCGGGTCGGCGGCGCGGAGCCGATCGAGGTGGACGTGCGGGTGATCGCGGCGACCCACCAGGACATCGAAAAGATGGTGAAGGACGGGACGTTCCGCGAGGACCTCTACTACCGGCTGAACGTGGTGCGGATCGACCTGCCGCCGCTGCGCGAGCGCCCGGAGGATGTCGCGGTGCTGGTCGGCCACTTCTGCCAGAAGTTCGCGCGCCCCGGTCAGAAGCCGCCGACGGTGACCCCGGAGGCACTGGAGGTGCTGACCAACTGCCCGTGGCCGGGGAACGTGCGGCAACTGGAGAACGCCGTCGAGCGCGCGTGCGTGACCGCCCGCGACGGCGCGATCCGGGTGAAGGACTTACCGCCCGACGTGGGCCGCCGCCCGGAGGGGCAGAAGAGTCCGTTCCAGGTGGACCTGTCTCGCGAGCTGCCGGAACAACTGGCGGAGCTGGTGGCCGCGTTCGAGAAGCGGTACATCACCCGCGCGCTGCGGCGGACCCGCGGGCACGTGGGCAAGTGCGCGAAGATCACGGGCCTGTCGCGGCGCAGCATCACCGACAAGATATCGCAGTACGGGATCGACAAGGCCGAGTTCAAAGCGGACGAGGAGTAGCGTGAACCCTCAGATTTTGGCGAGCGGCACCCGTGAGGTGTCGGTAGGGTTCGGACTCAGATTTTGGCGAGCGGCACCCGTGAGGGTGCCGGTGGTTTGAAAAGAACCGGCACCCTCACGGGTGCCGCTCGCCAATGCCAATATCGACAAGGATACCTGTTCAAAGGTCGGCGTTGACCCACCGCCGCACTTCCGGTATGCCGCCGTGTCGCGGAGGGTTCTTCATGCGTCGTCGCCGGCCGTTCTTCATCGCGCTCGCGCTCCTCCTCTCGGCCGCTGGTGCGGCGGTGGGCGGGTTGCTGTACGGCGCGAAGACGGAGCCGGCGTTCTACGCCGCCGCGAACCAGCCCGGCGACTACGACACGCACGAGCGGTCCGCCCGCCTGCTCACCCGCGTCGTGGACCTACAGAACGACATCCGCGCGAAGGACGAGTGGGGCGACACCTTCAGCACCGACGACCTGAACGCGTTCTTCATCGAGAACCTGGGTCCGAAGGGCCGGCTGACGGACTCGCTGCCCAAGGGGTTCCATTCCCCGCGCGTCGCTGTCGAAGGCGACCGCTTGAAGCTCGGCGTGAAGTACCGCGACGGGTTCTGGAGTACCGTCGTCTGGCTGGAACTGAAGGTGTGGCTGGTGGCCGACCAGACGAACGTGGCGGCGGTGGAGGTGTGCGGCCTGAAGGCCGGCCGACTGCCGTTCGGGTCGCAGTCCATCCTCGACAAGATCGCGGACGTGGCCCGCGAGTCGAGCATCGACGTGACGTGGTATCGCAACCGGAACAACCCGGTCGGGCTGTTCCGGTTCTTCGCGAAGCAACCGCGGCCGACCTCGCAGGTGCTCACCCTGGAGGTGACGGACGGGAAGATCGCGATCGCCGGGCGGTCGTTCCAGGACGGCCTGCCGGCCGCGCCCGCGGGCGTCACGCTGTTGCCGCCTGCCCCGTGACGCGGAACACCCACGCTTCGCCCGCGCGAGCGATCACCACCCTGCCGAAGAGTTTCGCGCCGCGAAGTTCGAGTTCGGCGCGCTCCGGTTCGTCCGCGAGCCAGTCGCATGTGCCGGCGTCCCACCGCGACACGCTCCCGCGCCCGCCGGACACCGGCCCTTCGTAGTCGAGGTAGAACAACCGATGCGGGTCGTTCGGTTCGGCGGGAACGTCGGTGCCCGCTTCCGGTTCCGCGAGCAACCGCCACGCCCGCAGCGCGCCGCCGGCTTCCGCCAGGAAATCCCAGTGCGGGAACGGCCAGTCGTGCGTGAGGATGATGAACCGCGGCATGATGGTGAGAACACCCCGTCGCTGACGCTCCGGGT
>JAYUBA010000264.1:0-2306 GCA_043741075.1 Frigoriglobus sp. | reverse complement strand
GGCACCCTCACGGGTGCCGCTCGCCAAAATCTACGCTCGCCAAAATCTATGGGCACCCACGAGTCCTGCCGAGCTAGACACGCCGCTTCGGAACAGGTACGGTATACAAACCTGTAAGTGGTCGCAATTTCACTACCGCGCTCGAGGTTCCCCTTGTCCGCCGCGACCGCGCTCCCCCCGGCCCTCGTCGCCGCCGTCAAGCGGCACTGGGGCTTCACGTCCCTGCGCCCGCTCCAGGAGCAGGCCATCCGCGCCGCGCTCGCCGGCCGCGACTCGCTCGTCGTGCTGCCGACCGGCGGCGGGAAGTCGCTGTGCTACCAGGCGCCGGCCGTCGTCCGCGGCGGGCTAACGGTCGTCGTGTCGCCGCTCATCGCGCTCATGAAGGATCAGGTGGACGGCCTGACGCGCATCGGCGTGCCGGCCGCGCGGCTCGACAGCACCATCTCCAACGACGAGTTCGCCGCCACGTCCGAGGCGATCCGCAGCGGCGAAACGCGGCTCGTGTTCACCTCCCCCGAACGGCTCATCAACACCGGAACCTACCGGCTGCTGCGCGACGCGGGCGCGCACACCGTCGCGGTAGACGAAGCGCACTGCGTGAGCCACTGGGGGCACGACTTCCGGCCCGAGTACCGGCAACTCGCGCGGCTCCGCGAGTTCTTCCCGAACGCTGCCGTCCACGCGTACACCGCGACCGCCACCGACCGCGTCCGCGAGGACATCGCGCAGCAACTCGGGCTGCGGTCGCCCGCCGTTCTGGTCGGCAACTTCGACCGCCCGAACCTCACCTTCCGCGTCCTCCCGCGGCTCGACCTCCGGACGCAGGTGCGCGAGGTTCTCGACCGCCACCGCGGCGCCGCCGGTATCGTGTACTGCCTGCGGCGGAAGGACGTGGACGAGATGACCACGTTCCTCAAGGCCGCGAAGTACCGCGTCGTGCCGTACCACGCGGGCATGACGGCCGACGAGCGCCGCCGGTCGCAGGAGGCGTTCGCCGCGGAGGACGCGGACATCGTGGTGGCGACGGTCGCGTTCGGCATGGGCATCGACCGCTCGAACGTGCGGTTCGTGGTCCACGCGGCGATGCCCAAGACGATCGAACACTACCAACAGGAGACCGGCCGCGCCGGGCGCGACGGGCTGCCGTCCGAGTGCGTACTGCTCTACTCCGGGGCCGACTTCCTCACGCTGAAGTCGATCATCGAAAAATCGGCGGCGGAGGCGAACGCCGCGCCGGAGTACACGGCCGGGAGCGTGAAGCAACTCGCCGAGATGGCCCGCTACTGCCGCGGCGCGGTGTGCCGACACAAGGCGCTCGTGCAGTATTTCGATCAGCAGTACGACTCGCCGAACTGCGGCGCGTGCGACATCTGCCTCGGCGACACGCAAGAAGTGCCGGAAGCGGTGACCGTGGCGAAGAAGATCCTCTCCTGCGTCGCGCGCGTGAAGGAGTCGTTCGGGATATCGCATGTGATCGACGTGCTGCGCGGCGCCGACACCGCCACCGTGCGGGCGCGCGGGCACCAGGAACTCAGCACCTACGGGCTTCTGAAGGAGGTGCCGAAGACGGACCTGCGCGACTGGGTGTACCAACTCATCGGGCAGGACGTGCTGGTGCAGACCGGGGACGAGTACCCGCTGCTGAAGCTGAACGGGGCGTCGTGGGCGGTGATGAAGGACGAGCGCCCAGTGCGCCTCATCCGGCTCGCGCGGAGCGAGAAGCGCGCCGGCGGGTCCGCGCCGGGGGAACTGCCGCCGGGCGCCGACGCGGAGCTGTTCGAGACGCTGCGGCAACTCCGGCGACAGGAGGCGGCGCGGGCGAAGGTGCAGCCGTACCAGGTGTTCACCGACGCGGTACTCGCGGAGATGGCCCGCGGGCGGCCGACGACGGAGGACGCGATGGGCCGCATCTCCGGCGTGGGCGAGTACCGGTTGCGGGCCTACAGCAAGGCGTTTCTGAACGCGATCGCCGCGCACTGCCGCCGCGCCGGGCTTGCCACCGACGTGCCGCTTCCGAAGCTCGCCGCGCTGCCGCCGGCCCCGCCGCCCGTGTCCTCGAAGCCGTCGCCCAACAAGGAACTCGCGTTCAAGATGTTCCGGCGCGGCGCGTCGGTCGCGGCGGTGGCCGAGAAGACCGGCTTGGTGGCGTCTACGGTCACGGAGTACCTCGCGGAGTTCGTGCGGGAGGAGAAGCCGGAGACGATCTTCGCGTGGGTGCCGGAGGACGTGTGCGAGCGCGTGGCCGCTGCCGCCGAGATTCACGGCACCGCCAAGATGAAGCCGGTGTTCCTGGAACTGAACGGCGA
>JAYUBA010000263.1:0-7709 GCA_043741075.1 Frigoriglobus sp. | reverse complement strand
TGCCCGCCACCTACCAGGGCACGCTCTTCAACAGCGGCCCGAACCCGATCTTCAACCTGAACACGCCCGCGGAAGTCGGCGCGGACCGGCAGGGGGCGAAGCTCGGCCTCATCGGCGAACTGAACGACATCCACCGCCGCGAGCGCCCCGGCGACACGCACCTCGACGCCCGCCAGGCCGCCTACGAACTCGCGTTCCGGATGCAGGCGTCCGCGCCGGACGCGGTCGATCTGGCGCACGAGTCCGACAAGACGAAAGAAGCTTACGGCCTGAACCGCAAAGAAACGGCCGAGTTCGGGACGCGCTGCCTGCTCGCCCGGCGGCTGGTGGAACGCGGCGTCCGCTTCGTGCAGGTGTACTGCGGGGCCGGCAGCCAGTGGGACGCGCACGCGGACATTGAGGGGAACCACACCAAAATGTGCCTCCGCTCCGACCAGCCGAGTGCGGCGCTGATTCGCGATCTGAAGCAGCGCGGGCTGCTCGACGACACGCTGGTGATCTGGGGGGGCGAGTTCGGCCGCACGCCGATGAGCGAGGGCGCGAGCGGGCGGGACCACAACCCCTACGGCTTCTCGATGCTGATGGCCGGCGGCGGGGTGAAATCTGGGTTCGTCCACGGCACGACCGACGAGTTCGGCCTGTACGGTGTGGACGGCCGCGTTCACGTCCACGACTTCCACGCCACGATCCTGCACCTGCTCGGCTTCGACCACACGAAGCTCACGTTCCGCCACAACGGGAAGGACGAGCGCCTGACCGACGTGAAGGGCAAGGTGGTGACCGAAATCCTCGCCTGAGCCGCGCCCGCGGGCTGCCCCCATGCCGAACCATTCGCAACCGGTTGCCGAACTGCTCGCGCTTGGCCACCCGACCACGCTGGGGCCGGGTGCGCCGGCCGCGGCACTGCGTGCGCAGTTGACCGCCGCGACCGCGGCGCTGCCGCCCGCGTGTGCCGCCGGCCTGTGGCTCCTCTTCGACTTCCTCGACGAGTCGCACGCGATCAGCCAGGAAGACGAAGCCGCGCCGGACCGCAACTTCTGGCACGCGATCCTGCACCGCCGCGAACCGGACGCGCCGAACAGCAAGTACTGGTTCCGCCAAGTCGGCCCGCACCCGGTCCTGAAGCAACTCGCCGAACAGGCCCCTTCGCTCGGCTACGACTACACGAATCCCTTCGATTTCGTGGACTTCTGCGAGCGCGTGCGGGACACGGGCACCCCCGACGAGGAACTCGCCAAACGTGTCCAGTCGCTGGAGTGGCGGCTCCTCTTCGACCACTGCCACCAGAACGCGATGTCGTAGCTGCGCACCTGATCCTCGGTGGAATGCCCCGACGCACCTTTCGCGGGAGGGTCGGGCATGCCGCGTCAGCACAAGGTCCGGAAGCGGAAACAGGACGGCTGATACTGGGTCACGATCAAGAAGAAGAAGGTCCGGTTGTCGCGGGATCTCGTCGCGGTGTTCGTGGACGCGACCGAGCAACCGGTACACCGCCCCAAGCGGGTTCGCGGCTACCCTATTCGTACCGGCGGGCGCCCGCAACCGACGCACCACAATCGGGGCGGTCGGGTTTCGCGCGGAAAATCCGCGCCCCCGGTGCCGTCTCCCCTTCCGACATGACCGCACGGCAGATCGCCGACCTGATCGCTTCGCACTCGGCCGCCCTCGCGCTGTTCGCCCGCCAGTGGTGCGACAGCCCGGAGGACGCGGTGCAGGACGCGTTCTGCAAGCTCGTGCGCCGGTCCGCGCCGCCCGGCGACCCGGTCGCGTGGCTGTTCCGCGTGGTCCGCACGACCGCCATCGACTGCGGCCGCGCCGACCGGCGGCGCGCGAAGCGCGAGGCGAACACCGCGAAGCCGGAGCGGTGGTTCGCCGAGCGCGAGGTCGAAGGGCTGGACGCGGACGCGGCGGTCGCGGCGCTCGAATCGCTCCCCGCGGAGTTGCGCGAGGTGATCGTCGCGCGGCTCTGGGGCGGGATGACACTGGAGCAAGTGGCGGCGGTCGCCGGGTGTTCGCTTACCACGACACACCGGCGGTACGAAGCCGGGATCGCGGCCCTGCGGGAAAGGCTCGGTGCGACGTGTCCGAAGTGAACTCCGATCCGGTCGCGAGGCTCGCGAAGTTCACCCCCGCGAGCGCGAGCAACGCGGCCGATCTGCTGTTCGCGGCCGGGCGCGCGTCGGCCCGCGCGCACCGGGGCTGGAAGGCCGCGGTCGCCGCGCTCGCGCTGTCGAACGTCGCGCTCGGCGCGCTCCTCCTGTTCGGTTCGCGCGAGTTGCCACCCGCGGCACCGCCGCTTCCCGTCGCTCAGCCGCAACCGGAGCCGGTGCCCGCGCCGCCGGCTTCCGCCCCGGCGCCGACCGACGAGCCGTGGAGCTACCGCACGCTCCGCGCCACGGACCCGGAGCACCCGCCGAAGGCGGAGCCGTTCGCGAACCTCGCGCCGGCGCGCGAGCCGCTCACCGCGCTGTCGGGTCGCCGCGGCGACATCGACTGACCGAGCCGTTCTGTCTTCTGACTCCTGTCCCCTGACTCCTGACCCGGAGGCTTCCGATGCGTTGCCGTTGGTCCCTGTTCGCGCTCGCGGTCGTTCTCGCGCCGTGGTCGGCCGCGACCGCACAGCCGCCGATCGAACCGAAGGACGGGAAGTACGTCATCCCGCTGACCGTGGACGCGACCGCCCCGGGCCGGCCGGCGCTCAAGCACCGGCTCCTGCCCGAACTCCGCGAAATGCAGACCGGGAACCAGATTACGGCGTTCTACAAGTGCTTCTTCGAGCAGAATAACCTGTTCCACAGCAAGGAATCGACGGACAAGCAGCAGAAGTGGAACGCGGCTCCGCTGAAGGATTTGGCGACCGACAAGGAGCTGGTGAACTACGGCGGCGGTGCGGTGAAGCAGGCGCTCTACGCCGCCCGGCTCGACGCGGTGAACTGGGAGATCACCAACCAGGCCAAATCCGACGGCGTGGCCCTGCTCCTCCCGGATGTGCAGCAGATGCGGATGCTCACCGCGGTGCTGAAGATCCGCGCCCGTGGCGAGATGGCCCGCGGCGAGTTCGACGCCGCGATTCAGACGCTGCAAACGCAGTTCGTTCTGGCCCGCACGTTCAACGAACACCCGACGCTCATCGGGCACCTCGTCGGCCTCGCGCTGACCATGATCGCGGTGACCGAACTGGAAGAGTTCGTGCAGCAGCCCGGCGCGCCGAACCTGTTCTGGGCGCTCGTCGATCTGCCCGCCCCGTTCATCGACCTGCGCAAGGGCCGCGAGGGCGAGAAACTGTTCCTCACGAAGGAGTACGACGTGCTGCGGACGGCGGTCCCGGTGCCGGAGGCGGACCTGGCGTCGCTGGTCAAACACCTCGACGCGATGATCGACGAGCGGGACAACAAAGACCTGAACCCGAGCACGTGGTACGCGAAGCAGGCGGCCGACATCCCGGCCGTCGCGGCGGCCACCGCCCGGCTCAAGGAGTTCGGCCACAAGCCCACCGATCTGGCGAAACTGTCGCCGCTTCAGGTCGTGCTGATGGACGACTTCGGCCAGTACCAGGCCGACCTCGACGATTTCATGAAGTGGACCAACCTCCCGTTCTGGCGAATCCCGACCGACCTCGGTGCCAAGAAGCGGCCGTGTCCGTTCGGTTCGCTCCTCCCGGCCTACCAGAAGGTGACACTCGCGAAGGTCCGGGTGCAGCAGATCGTCGCGCTGCTGACGGTCGCGGAGGGCGTGCGGGCGCACGCGGCCGGCACCGGCGGCAAGCTGCCGGCCGCGCTCGACGCGGTGAAGTTGCCGCTGCCGGTCGATCCGGTGACGGGCAAGCCGTTCGGGTACGAACTGAAGGACGGCACGGCGACGATCCGCGGCACCCCGGCGCCGGGCCGCGAGAAGGAGCCGAGCTTCAACCGCGTGTACGAGGTGACGGTACGGAAGTGACCGCTCCGGGCGAGCCTCACCTCAACTGGGATCGCCGAACGCGGGCCGCCGTGTCACACTGAACGATGGGACGGACTTCAACCGGGTGAGCGACAGATGCGGGTACCGGAGTTCGCGGCGGTATACGGGGTGGACTTCTCCGGGGCGCGGCTGGCGGGCCGGAACATCTGGATCGCCCGCGCCGAACCCCGCGCCCGCGGGCGGCTCGCGCTCGTCGCCCTCGACCGACTCGAAACGCTGTGCGGCACCGCCGAGCGCGCGGTGTGCCTCGCGGAACTGGTGCGCCGCGTGAACGCGTCCGACGCGGCGCTCTGGGGCTTCGACTGCCCGTTCGGACTGCCGCTCGAACTGCTCCCGCCCGGCGCGCCGTGGGCGGACCAGTTCGCGTTCCTCGCGGAGTACGGCGACGACGCCTACGCCTGCGGCCTGGAGTGCGTCGCCCGCACCAAGCGCCTGCCGGCCGCGTTCCACCGCACCGCCCTGCACTGCCGGCGGCAGTCGGACGTGGAAGCGAAGGCGCCGTTCGACGCGTTCCACTACCGCATGATCTACCAGACCTTCTTCGGCATGCGCGACCTCGTGCAACCGCTGGCGGCCACACCCGGCACGGCGGTGCTCCCGTTCCAGTACCGCAAGCTGCCGCGGGCGAAGCGGGTCGCGGTGGAGTGCTGCCCGTCGTCGGTGCTGAAGAAGCACGGGCTTCCGCACCAGAACTACAAGCAACCGAAGGGCGGGCCGCTGACGCGCCTGCGGCGGCTCACGCGCCACGCGATCCTGGCGGGGTTGGGCAAGTGGGTGCGGATCGGCGACCGGCACCGGCGGGCGATGATGCGGAACCCCGGCGGGGACGCGCTGGACGCGGTGATCGCGGCGGTCGGGGCGCTCCACGGGTTCCGCGAAGCGGACCACGCGGCCGTCGCCCGGCACGAGCGGTTCCCGCGCGAAGGGCGCATGTACGTGTAGCGCGCCGCACTTCAAACCCCACTCGACAGCGCGGCCCGGCCCCGCTATGCCCGCGGCACGTCCTCACGGAGCCTGGGCATGAACCGTCTCGTCACGCTGGTCGCCGGCTGCGCGCTGCTCTCGACCGGGTGTACCCACGACGGCGAGTGGTCGGTGCGGAAGGCGCTCGGCTGGGACGACGCCCCGGCCCGCGGCCAGATGCCCGCCCCGAAGGACGTGCCGCCCGCGACGCTGGCCGTCGCGGAGCGCGTGGAACTGCTCGGCCAGAAGATCATCGCCCAGAACACGTTCACCGGCATCACCCCGATGTTCATGACGATGGGCGTGAAGGAATCCGTGCTGTTCCACCGCGGCACCGAGCAGGTGTTCATCAGCGAGGGGCTGGTGGAGAAGTGCAAGTCGGACGCGGAGCTGGCCGCGGTGCTGTGCGCCGAACTGGGTCAGATGGTGGCCGAGAAGCGGACCGCGAAGGCGGTGGGGAGCGACGTGGACCCGATCCCGGACGCGACCTCCGGCGGCGGGCCGCTGTTCCCCGGCGGCACCGCCTACGACGCCGGCCGGCAGGCCGACCTCGCGTTCCACGAGAAAAGGCACCCGCGCGGCGCGACCCGCACCGACCCGGCCGACGCGGCCAACACCGCGCGCGACCTGCTCAAGGGTGCCGGCTACAACCCGGCGGAACTGGACCGCGTGGAACCGCTGCTGAAGCAGTCGGAGCGCGGCGAGAAGCTGCGGAAGCAGATGGTCGGCTCCGCCCCGCCGCCGGAGTGGAAGAAGTAATTCGGCGCAGAATCCCCGCCGCCGTGCGGCGTCATCTTCCCATCGCCGCCGCGCGACCCGATACACATTCCGGTTGGGTCGAATTGTTTGTGGTGCGGGCGTCCCGCCTGCTCCTCGCGATGCAGGCCAGAGGCCCGCACCACAACAAGAGAAGGCACTCCCAGGCGGAACGTGACCGAGAACCCGATGTCGCTCGCGACCGACGCGGACGCGCCTCCCAAGTCGCGGCGCGCGTACCTCACCGCCGCGGGCTGGGCGCTCGCCGCCGCCACCTGCACCGGCGGAACGTGGTCGCTCGTCCTGATCGGAGCGAAGTGGCTTTACAACGCCTCCTTCGTTTCCGATGAACTCCCCGACGGCGCGGTGGGAATGGCGCTACCGACGCGCCGCCGGGGCCGAAGGTCGAGTGGCTCCTTCGCGAGCCGAAGTCGAAGCGACGGCGACCGCCCCGCGCGCTGGTTCGCGTACTGCCGGTGCTGATGGCGTCCGCGGGGGCGTCTGCCGGGGCCGCGGCCTTCGCCCCGTCGGATGTGGCGCTCGCGCTCTCCGCCGTCGGCGCGTTGGGCCTGTCCGTCGCGCTGGTACTGTACCGACAGGAGAACCGACTGGACGCGCTCGAACGCCGCTTCCCCGGCGGGCGTGAATCGTGACCGCGGGGCAGAGGCCGCGGACCTGTTCGCCTACGTCGCCAGCGGCGGCGCGGTGTACCCGCCGGAGTTGCTCCAGCCTGAAGGCGCGCCGCTCCGCGCCGGCGGGTGAGGCACATTCTCTTCGCGAACGCGCTTGCCACTTCGCGCGCACCGGGTAATTTGTAAACACCCTTTACGAACTCCCCTTCTCTCCCTCGAAATGGGTGACGCCGTGTCCTGGATACTTCGCGTGTCGGTGGTCGTAGCTCTCGCGGCGGTGCTGGCCTGCGTGCCCGCGTGCGGCAAGAAGAACACCGGCAAGATCAAGATCGGTGTGGTGACCAACTGCACCGCCGACTTCTGGAGTATCTGCGAAGCCGGCGCGAACAAGGCCGCGCAGGACTTCGACGTGGAGTTGCAGTTCCGCCAGCCGGAGAAGGCGTTCGACGCCAGCGTGCAGATGCCGATCGTCGAGGCGTGGGCGAAGCAGGGTCTCAACGGCATCGCCGTCAGCGTGATCGACCCGCAGGGGCAGACCGAAGACCTCACCCGCATCGCCAAGAAGGTGCCGCTGCTGACGATGGACAACGACGCCGACCAGACCGGCCGGCTGTGCTACATCGGCATCGACAACTACGAGGCCGGCAAGGCGGCCGGGCGGCTGGTGAAGAAGGCGCTCCCGCCGGGCGGCGGCACCGTCGCCATCTTCATCGGCAGCACCAAGTCGGCCAACGGCAAGGCCCGGACGCAGGGCGTGCTCGACGAACTGGCCGGCGAGAAGGACGCGAAGGGCACCGACGCGACGCACCCGAACAAGCCCGACCTGAAGGGCAAGATGTTCGGCACGTACTTCCTCGTGGACGGCGCGGCGAAGGAGGACGGCGGCCCGGAGAACGCGCAGAAGACGGCGGCCGGCGTGCTGGGCCGCGTCAAGGGACTGCCGGACCTGTGCATGGTCGGCCTGTACGCGTACAACCCGCCTAACATTCTCGCGGACGCGAAAGCCAAGTCGATGGCGAATCAGATCAAGATCGTCGGCTTCGACGAGGACTTCATCACGCTCGCGGCGATCGCGGCCGGCGAGATCGAAGGCACCGTCGTGCAGGACCCGTTCATGTACGGCTACAAGTCGGTCGAGGTGCTGGCGGCGAAGGCCCGCGGCGACGACTCCAAGCTGGTCAAGGAACCGATCCGGTACCGCATCGTCACGAAGGACGGGATCGCGGACGAGAAGGTCGCGCCGAAGGAGATCGAGTTCAAGAAGGTGGCCGACTTCGAGGCCAAACTGCGTGCCGACCTGGCCTCGGTTAAGAAGTAAACGCCACTCCCACCCCTCCTGAGCGGGGGGCGTAAGCCCCCTGATACGAAACACAGGGGGCTTACGCCCCCCGCTCAGAG
>JAYUBA010000262.1:0-2309 GCA_043741075.1 Frigoriglobus sp. | reverse complement strand
CCTTCGACGTTACGACTCGCGACGTTACGACTTGCGACAGGCAGCAGTCACTTCTTGATCTGCCCCTTCAGGTGGTCGATGGCCTTCTGGAGTTGCTTGTCCTTCGCCGGATCGACGGTCGGGGGCTTCTTGCCCGGCGGCGGGATGTTCGGCAGGTCGCGGACGTACTCGAGCCAGTCGGCCCGCTCGTCGCGGCTCAGCTTGATCTCGAACCCGGCGCTCGGCTTCACGCCCCACTCGTCCCGCTGCTTCAGCGACGCGTCCTGCTCGGCCGCGATCTTGTCGATGTTCCGGCCGCTCGGCGGGTAGTACCGCGCGTCGGTGTACTTCATCCGCCCCTCGGTGGACTTGTACTCCCGCACCCGCTGCACGCTCCCCTTGCCGTAGCTCCGCTCGCCCATGACCGTCGCCCGCTCGTGGTCCTGGAGGCACGCCGCGAGGATCTCACTGGCGCTCGCGCTGAACCCGTTGATGAGCACCACGATGGGGTAACTCTTGTCGCCCGCCTGCTGGCCCCGGTACGTGTAGTTCTGCGTGGTATCGCGCTCCTTGGTGGTGACGATGTCTTCGCGGCCGACGAACAGCTCGCACATCTCCACGACCGCGGCGAGCGACCCGCCGGGGTTGTTCCGCACGTCGATCACCAGCCCGTTCAGCCCGGATTTCTTCAGCGCCGCGAGCGCCTTCTTCAGGTCGGCGTAGGTGCCGAACTCGCCCTGGGTGAACAGGAAACTCTCGATGTGGATGTACCCGATCTTGAGGTCCGGGTCGAGGTAGTACGACCACTCCATGTTGTCCCTGCGGACGACGCCGTGGATGGTCTCGACCATCACGTAGTTGCGCAGGATGCGGAACACCTTCGGCTCCTTCTCGCCCTCGCGCTCGACCACGAGCGTGACCGGCGTCTCCGGCTTGCCGGTGATGAGCTTCACCGCGTCGTCGGTCTTCATCCCCTTGGTGGAATGCACCTTCTTGGCGTCGTCCGGGAGCGGCTTGCCCAGCTTGTCCACTTCGAGCCGCACCTCGGTGATGAGGTCGCCGGCCTGGATGCCGGCGCGGAACGCCGGGCTGCCCTTGATGGGCGTGACGACCAGCAGGCCGTCGCGGACCGCCTCGCGGCGGATGATGATGCCGACGCCGGGGAACCGGCCCTCGAGTTGCTTGGAGAAGCTCACCCACTCGTCGCGGGTGAAGTACAGCGAGTGCGGGTCGCCCAGCCCGCTCAGGAGCGCGTGGAGGGTGACATCCGCGCCCTTGTCGCCGTCCAGGTCTTCCCGCTTGCCGAGCCGCGTCCGGGCCTCCGCGAGCACTTCCTTGATACGCGCCTCGGTCAACTCCTTGGGCGTCTTGATGGCGTCGGCGATGTCGGCCGGTAGCGGCTCGTCGGCCTCGTGGAACAGCCCGCGGACCGCGATGGCGGCCAGTTCGCCCTTGGAAAACGGGCGGATGTACTTGGCGTTCAACTCGTAAATCGCGGGCGTCACCTGTTTGACGAACGCGTCCGCGTCCACGGTCGGGAGCTTCAGCCCCTCCAGTAGCGTCTTGCGGGCGGTCTCCAGGTCGGCCACATTGCCGCCGCCGGCGAGCTTCTGGTACTCCTTGCGCAGCTCCTGCGACCACTTCAGCTTGGGCATACGGAACAGCAGGCCGACCGCTTCCTTGGCCAGATCGGCGGTGAGTTTGGCGTCCTTGGCGAGCGCGGCGACGGCGTCCAGTTGCTTCTGGACCTTCTTCGTCTCGGCCGGGTTGCGGGTGAGCCAGAACTTGCTCGTGGCACCGCCGATGAGGACCGGCGTCAGTTCCTTCTCCTTGTCCGTCTTGCCGGCGGCGCGGGCCGCGTTGGGCACCTCCGCTTCCAGGTACGCGACCAGTTCCTTCGCGGTGACGATCCCGTCCGGCTCGTACCCCTCGCTGAACGGGGCCGCGTCGGCCTTGCCGCCGAGGGCGTCGGCGAGCACCGAGTAGAACAGGCCGTGGTCCCCCTTGGCGACCGTGAGCGCGTCCTGGAACGGCGGGTTGCCGAGGACCAGCAGGCGGTTGGGGGTCAGCGCGTTGTCTTCGTCCTTGTCGCCGAACACCAGTTTGAGGTAGTCGGACACGTTCGGCTCGACGATCTTCTCGGTGCCGGCTTCGATCCCGCCCTTGTACTGCACGTCCATCAGGAAGACGACGTTCTGGCCCTTCACCTTCTTGAACGCGGGTTCCAGGTCGGACACGAGGAGGGCGGTCTTGGCCCGGTCCTTGACGGTGCTGTCGGAGGTGAGGAAGCACGGCTTGTCGCCGGCCGACGTACCGCGGCCGAAGAACGC
>JAYUBA010000261.1:0-2310 GCA_043741075.1 Frigoriglobus sp. | reverse complement strand
GGCCACGCTCCTGTTCCGGGCCGGCTACCGCGAGTGGGAGAACCCGGTGCTGAAGTGGGCGCGGCCGGGGTACGCGGCCGCGCTCCGGCTCCTGTTCGGCGTCCGCTGGCTGGTGGTCGCGGCGGTCGTCTGCGGGGTGGCGGTCGTCGCCCTCTGGGTGGTCCCGCGCCTGGGGTTCGAGTTCCTGCCGTACATGGACGAGGGGACGATCTGGGTGCGGGCCAACTACCCGGAGGGCACCGCCCTGGAGCAGACGAGCGACTACGGGCGGCGGCTGCGGGAGGTCGCCCTGGAGTTCCCGGACGTGCAGTTCGCGACGGTCCAGGCCGGGCGGAACGACGACGGGACCGACCCGTTCCCGCCCAGCCGGATCGAGATGATGATCGGCCCGAAGCCGCGGTCGCAGTGGACGCAGTTCGAGACCAAGCAGGAGCTGGTGGCCGCCATCGGCAAGCGATACCGCGAGGAGTTCCCGACGACGCGGTTCAACTTCACCCAGCCGATTATCGACAATGTGACCGAGGACACCAACGGGACGAGCGCCAACCTGGCCGTCGAGTTCACCGGCCCGGACTCGGACGTCCTCCTCGACCTCGCCCGGCGGACGGCCGCCGTTCTCAAGACCGTACCGGGCAACCAGGACGTGGCCATCGAGCAGGAGGGGCCGCAGCCGCAGTTGGTGATCCAGCCGGACCGGCAACTCTGTGCCCGGTACAACGTGCGGATCGAGGACGTGGCGAAGCTGGTGAACATGGCGATCGGCGGGGAGCCGGTCGGCACCCAGTACCAGGGGGAGCGGAAGTTCGACATCGTGGCCCGGCTGGACCGGGGGGCGAAGGGGTCGGTGGCGGCGATCGGGCGGCTGCCGGTGTACACGGCGGAGGGGCAGCCGGTGCCGCTGTCCCAGGTGGCCCGGATCACGGTGGCGGACGGGCAGACGCTGATCGCGCGGGAGGGCGGGCGGCGGCGGGTGACCGTGCGGTGCGACATCGCCGGCCGCGACCAGGGCGGGTTCGTGAAGGAGGCCCGGGCCAAGTTCGACGCGGAGGTCGCCCCGTCAGTGCCGCCGGGGTACAAGGTCGGGTGGCTCGGGATGTTCGAGAACCTGGCCCGCGCGCGGAAGCACTTCGCGTACCTGATCCCGGTCACCGTCGGGCTGCTGTTCGCGATGCTCCTGGTCACCTTCGGGTCGGTGCGGGCGGCGGCGCTGGTGCTGGTCGGGGTGCCGTTCGCGTGCGTCGGCGGGGTGCTGGCCCTGTGGGCGCGAGACATGCACGTCAACGTCTCGACCGGGGTGGGGTTCTGCGCGCTGTTCGGGATCGCGATCATGGACGGGGTGCTGTTGGTGCGGGGGATCAACGCCCTGCGGGAGGCCGGCGGGGAGTTGCGGGCGGCGATCGTGCAGGGGGCGCAGGAGCGGCTGCGGCCGATCCTGATGACCGCGATCGTGGCGATCCTGGGCCTCTTGCCGGCGTCACTGGCGACCGGGCTGGGGTCGGACGTGCAGCGCCCCCTGGCGACGGTGATCGTCTGGGGGCTGTGCAGTTCGACCGTGCTGACGCTCTTCGTCGTGCCGGTCCTGTACGACCTGTTCGCCCCCCACATCGAACCGAAGCCGAACCAGTCGCAACCCGCGACCCCTCCAACGGCCGCGTGACTCCGCTCGCGGTGCCGAACGTCGGGGAGTGCGGTCCCGACCACCGGGGGGCCTCAAGCGGCCGAAAGGAGAAGTCTCCGTCAGGGAAGCGGCCGAACGACTTGGGGAGAGCAAGGACAGTGTGCTACACCGACTCAAACACGGGCAACTCGGTTACCGGTACGCCGCTGCCCCTGGGAGTACGCGACCTCGCTACCGCATCGTCTAGTCCGACGTGCCGCGTATCCGGAACACCCACACCGCCGAGAACGGGCGGTAACTCCGGGGCAGGTAAGGGGTCGAACTTTTGACGGTCTTCTTGCGGCGTTCGGGCTGCCGGGGCACGCGGGTTCCTCGCGAAAGGGGTCACGCGCCCGACCCCCAATTCCATCTTCGCGAAGAAACGCTAGAACAGGAAGGTCGATTGCCATTTGGGAGTGTTTGCACGGCTGGTGCCGGCCCAGGTCTTCAAAACCTGTGGGGGGTGTGAACAACGCCCCCAGTCGGTTCGATTCCGATACACTCCCGCTCGCCTTGCCGGTGCGACACGCGTAGCTGTCGAAGATGAACGAGCGCTCGTAGACCGGCTCCAGCACGTTGCACAGCGCGCTCGGTTCGGTGAACGTGTGGTACGCGCCGAACTCGCCCGGATCGGTCCGCGACGCTCGCCTGCG
>JAYUBA010000260.1:0-2311 GCA_043741075.1 Frigoriglobus sp. | reverse complement strand
GGTTCGACGGCTACCGCGTGATCCGCCTGCTCGGGTCCGGCGGGATGGGGTTCGTCTTCGAGGCCGAAGAGCTGTCCCTGCGCCGGTCGGTCGCGCTGAAGGTTCTGAGGCCGGAACTGGCCGCCGACCCGGAGAACCGCGAGCGGTTCCTCCGCGAGGCCCGCGCCGCGGCCGAAATCGCCTCCGATCACGTCGTCACGGTGTTGAGCGTGGGCGAGGCGGCGGGCGTGCCGTTCCTCACGATGCCGCTGCTCGCCGGCGAAACGCTACAAACCCGCATCGAGCGGCTCGCGCGCGTCGATCTGCGAACGGCGCTCGTCGTCGCGCGCGACACGGCTTCGGGTCTGGCCGCCGCGCACGCGCGCGGACTCGTCCACCGCGACATCAAGCCCGCGAACATCTGGCTGGAAACGGACGGCCCCGCCGGGCCGTTCAAGCGCGCCCGCATCCTCGACTTCGGCCTCGCCCGCCGGCCGCACGAGGAGACGAGCCTCACGAGCACCGGGTTCATCCTCGGGACGCCGAACTACATGTCGCCGGAGCAGGCCGAGGGGAACGAGGTCGATCACCGCGCCGACTTGTTCTCGCTCGGCTGCGTGGTGTACACCACGCTGACCGGCGCGTTGCCGTTCCAGGGCAACTCGGCGCTGGCCGTGATGATGGCGCTGGCGAACAAGACGCCCGAACCGGTGACCGCGAAGAACCCGACCGTGCCGCGACCGGTCGCGGACCTCGTGAACCGGTTGCTGGAGAAGAAGGCGGACGATCGCGTGCAGACCGCGGTCGAAGTGGTGCGGGAACTCGACGGCGCGATCGCGGCCCTCACCGGCGGGTCGCCGGCCCCACCGACTCCAGTGCCCGCGCCTCCCGTCAACCCGGTGAGCTTGGAAACGGTCGTGCCGAGCAAGAGCGCCACGTGGCCGGGCGGCGCGCCGGTCGCGGCCGGGCCGCGGGTCGAGCGCATCCGCCGCCGGCGGGCGGTGCTCGTCGGGTCCGGGCTGGCCCTCACCGCGGCCCTGTCCGCGTTCATCGGCTGGCGCGCGCTGTGGACCGCGCCCCAGGTGCTTGCGCCGGAACCCATCGTCGTCGGGATTCTGCACTCGGAAAGCGGCCCGATGGCCGTGAGCGAGATGCCGCTCATCGACGCCACGGTTCTCGCCGTCGAGGAGGTGAACGCGGCCGGCGGGGTCCTCGGCCGACCGGTGCGGGCGGTGGTGGTGAACGGCGACTCCGACCCGGCGCAGTTCCAGACCGGGGCCGAACGGCTGATCCGAACGGAGAAGGTGGCGGCCATCTTCGGGTGCATGACCTCGCCGTCGCGGAAGGCCGTCCGCCCGGTGGTCGAGCGGGACAACGGGCTGCTCTTCTTCCCCGTCTCCTACGAGGGCCTGGAACAGTCCCCGCGGATCGTCTACGTCGGGTCGGCCCCCAACCAGAAGTTCCTGCCGGGGGTCGAATACCTGGTCAAGACGCTCGGCAAGAAGCGGCTGTTCGTGATCGGCTCCGACCTCGTCTCGCCCCGGTCGGCGACCGAGGTCGTGCGCGAGCACCTGAAGGTCGTCGCGCCGGACGCCCGGATCGTGGGTTCGGCGTTCATCCCGCTCGGCGCGACGGACCTGGCCGGCGCGCTCGACGCGCTGGCGGCGGCCCGGCCGGACGCCGTCGTGAACGTTCTCAACGGGAGCAGCAACTTCTCGTTCTACCGCGAACTCCGCAAGCGCGGCGTCCGGTCGGCCGACGTGCCGGTCCTGTCGATCTCGCTGAGCGAGCACGACCTCGTCGGACTGGACCCGAAGCTGGTGGCGGGGGACTACCTGGCGGCCAACTACTTCCAGGCGACCGACCGGGAGGAGAGCCGGGCGTTCCTCCAGAAGGTGCAGGCGCGGTTCGGCGACACCCGCGTGGTCACGGACAACATGGTGTCGGCGTACACCGGCGTCCACATCTGGGCGCGGGCGGTGGCGAAGGCCGGCACGCCCGACCCGGCCGCGGTGGCGGAGGCGGTCAAGGGCGTGGAGTACGACGGCCCCGGCGGGGTGATCCGGATCGACCCGACCAACCAGCACGCGTGGCGGCGGTGGCGGGTGGGCCAGGTGCAGCCCGACGGGAAGGTGAAGGTGGTGGACGAGTCGAAGGGGAGCGTGCGGGCCGACCCGTTCCCGGCGACACGGACCCGCCAGGAGTGGGAGCGCCTGCTGACGGAACTGTACGTCGAGTGGGGGGGCCGCTGGCAGGCCCCGACGAGCGACCCGGAGAAGAAGTGACCGGACCGTGTATGATGGGGTAGGCCAATCCGAGGAGCGGACCATGA
>JAYUBA010000259.1:0-2312 GCA_043741075.1 Frigoriglobus sp. | reverse complement strand
TTCGCGAACCCCGAATTCCTGTGGCTCACGCCGCTGGCGGGCGCGCTCGCGTGGTGGTGGGCGCGGCGCTCGCGCCCGGCGATGCGATTCAGCGACGTGACCCGGTTCGCGGGGCGCACCGGCATACGCGCAACGCTCGCGGTGCGCGGCGGCGCGGCCCTGCGCGGGCTGGCGTGCCTCGCGCTGATCGTCGCGTGCGCCGGGCCGCGCCGCCCCGACCTTCAGACGCGCCTCCCGGCCGAAGGCATCGCCATTATGATGGCGATCGACATCAGCGGGAGCATGGACGCGCGGGACGTGGCGTGGAACGCGGGCAGCCCGCCGGTGACGCGGCTCGAAGCGGCGCGGCGGGCGTTCAAGCTGTTCGTCGGCGGCGGCGACGCGCCCGACGGCACCACCTTCGACCCGCGGCCGGGCGACTCGGTCGGCGTCGTCACCATCTCCGCGGTGCCGCAGACGGCGTGCCCGCTCACGCTCAACCACTCGGTGCTGTTCAAGGTGGTGGACGCGCTGCAAGTGAAGGGCGGGCCGGACGCGGGCACGAACATCGGCGACGGGCTGGACGAGGCCGTCGAGCGGCTGGACGCGGTGAAGAGCAAGCTTAAGGCGAAGGTGCTGATCCTGTTGAGCGACGGCGAGCACAACGTCTTCAAGGAGGACGCGCCGGGCGCGAAGCGGCCGGGCATCGACCGCACGCTGAAGCCCCGCGAGGCGGCGCAGCTCGCCGCGAATCTGGGCATCCGCGTCTACACCATCGACACCGGCGGGGAGCCGCCGCCGGGCGCGGTCGGGGACGCGGTCGCGCAGCGGCTCGAAGGCCGCGAGGCGCTGAAGAGGGTGGCGGAAATGACCGGCGGGCGGTCGTTCGCCGCAACCAGCGGCACCGACCTGCTGGCCGCGTACCGCGAGATCAGCACGCTGGAGAAGTCGGAAGAGGACGCCCCGATCTACCGCCGGTACTTCGAGTATTACGCGTGGTGCGCGGGCCTCGCGCTCGTCTTACTACTAACGGCCCACGCCCTCGACCGCACCCTCTGGCGTGTGGTGACGTGATGGAACTGTTCGCCGCATCCTCTGGCCTCGGCGGGTTGCTCACCGACGCGCACGAGTTCGTCGCGGCGGTGCGACTGGCCCGACCCGACGCGCTCTGGCTGCTGCTTCTGCTTCCCATACTGGGGCTGCTGAACCGGTGGGCGACGCGGCAGCGGAAACGTGCGATCGCGGCCGTCGGGCGGCCGGCCGCGGTGGCCGGGCAGCTCACACACCCGCGCCCGACGCGGCGGTGGCTGGGGCTGGCGTACCCGGTCGCGTGGGTGCTGCTCGTGTTCGGCATCGCCGGGCCGCAGTGGGGCAAGAGCGACGAGCCGGGCGTCGCGGTCGGCCGCGATCTGGTGATCGTCATCGACCTGAGCCGCAGTATGCAGGCCGAGGACATGAGCGACCCGGACGCGAAGACCCGGTGGAAAGCGGCCCGCAAGGGCGCGCTGGACTTACTTCAGGCGGTCGCGCGCCGGGGCGGGCACCGGGTCGGCGTGGTGGTGTTCGCGGCGCGGCCCAAGCTGCTCTGCCCGCTCACCACCGACTACGAACACGTGCGGGCGGTGCTGGAAGACGTGGACGGCCGTTACCCGCCGCCGGAGGTTCGACCGGGCGCGGACCCGAACGTCGTGTCCGGCACGCGCATCGGCGCCGGGCTGATCGCCGCGGTGCAAGCCCACGACAAGGAGTTCACCGGCTCGCAGGACATCATCCTTCTGTCCGACGGCGACGACCCCGTGAATGACCAGGAATGGGTCCGCGGGTCGGACGCCGCCCGCGCCGCGGGCATCCCGGTTCACACGGTCGGCGTCGGCATCACGACCGAGCCGACCGTGATGAAACTGGGCGAAGAACTGTTCAGCACGCAATTACAGGAGGACGTGCTCGATCAGATCGCGAAGCAGACCCGCGGGCAGTACGTCGCCGCGCGGCGCGACGTGCCGAACCTGGGCGAGTTCTTCCGCACGCGGGTGGAGCCGAACCCCAGCCGCGTCTACACCGGCGACCAGGTGCCGCAACCGCGGGAACGCTACCCGTGGTTCCTCGCCCCGGCGCTGGCGCTGTTCCTGGTGGGGTGGGTTCGCGGGAAGTGAATGCACCCGCGGAAGAGAGGAGGTAAGATGAACGGCATGAAGACGCTCGACACGTCGGACCGACGCTCAACCTCAACCCAGGGCGTTGCCCTGGGCTGGGATTGTCTCACCCCTTCGGGGTGCGGCGATGGCTTCAGCCCGAAGGGCTGGGACAACCTCAGCCCAGGGCAACGCCCTGGG
>JAYUBA010000258.1:0-7727 GCA_043741075.1 Frigoriglobus sp. | reverse complement strand
CGGCAAGAGCGTCGCCACGACGAAGAGGTATCCGGGGTGTGCCTGGAAATTCGGCATGGCTATCCCTTGAGCTCCTCGGCGGAATCGACGTCCACGGTGGCGTGGTTGTTGTAGAAGTTGAGGATGATCGCCAGCGCGACGGCGGCCTCGGCGGCGGCCAGCACGACGACCATCAGCGCGAACACCTGCCTTCGAGCCGGAAGCCGGGGTTGAATCGGGCGAACGCGACGAGGTTCACGTTCGCCGCGTTCAGGATCAGTTCGACGCCCATGAGGATGCCGATCGCGTTCCGCTTGACGGAGACGCAAGTCACCCCGCACGCGAACAGGAACGCGCTCAGCAGCAGGAATGGTGTGAGGCCGATTTCGGTCACGGCTTCACCCGCCGCTTCGCGCGGGCAAGGTACGCGGCACCTACCAGGACAACCAACAGGTGAACCGACACGATCTCGAACGGGAGCAGGTACGCGGCTTGTGTCCGCTGCATCGGCTTGTCGGCCGGTACGCCGGTGACGCGGCCCGGCGGGCTGGTCTCGGTCACGCCCAGGAAGCTCAGGCCCAGTTGTCCCACGCCAGGCGGGTTCGCGTCCTCGGTGTGGGACGAGCCGAGTTTCAGCGACACCGCGGCGAGCAGAACGAAGAGGACAGCACCGAGTGACCCGCCCACGACCCACTCGGCCCGCCGAGTCCGGAGTTCGCGGAGCGGGCCGTGCGCCGTGAGCATCACGCCGAACACGACCAGCACGAGCGTGCCGCCGACGTACACGAGGAGCTGCGCGGCCCCGGCGAACTCGGCGCCGAGCAGGAAGTACACGAGAGACACGCCGATCAGGGTGAAGAGCAGCCAGACGGCCATCCGCACCACGTCGCGCGACGCGACCACGCCGACGGCGGAAACGGCCGTCGCGGTGGCGACGAGGACGAACAGAATGACGGGTAACGACATCGAGCGCGGCAGGGCGATTGTGACCGGGGCGTTTGTGAAGTAATAGGGATAAGTTGCCGCGTGTCCGCCCGCAAGGAGAATCCGCCGGAACCGGTCCGTCATCGCGGCGGTGGCATTCCCGCCCGGACGCGGCGGAGCAGCCCGCCCGCGCACGTCAGTGCGACTGCGGCCACGGCACTCGCGCTCACCCACCACCCGACGCGGTACGACCGCGGCGCGAACGTGAACTCCGCACGCTTCGCGCCGTCAGGCACCGGCACCGCGCGGAACGCGTGATTCGCACGCTCGACCGGCACTTCGACGCCATCGACGCGGCACGTCCAGCCGGGGAACCACACGTCCGACAGCACCAGCCAACCGCCCGTACCGTCCAACTCCATCACGACGCGGTTCGGCCGGTACTCGGTGATCCGCGCGCCGCCGGGCTTCTCGCCGGTGGGGTGTGACAACGCGGTGTCACTGGTTATCAGCACGGTCGTGGTGAAATCGCACCGCTTGAGCGCGAGCAGTTCGTTGCCCTTCGGCATTTGCTCCGCTCGCGGAACGACCCACGCGCGGGGTCGGGGGTTCGCGGCCTCGGTCAGCGTGTGCGGCGGGAGCGGGTTCGGTGACGCGGGCAGCAGCGGGGGCGGTGCGGGCGGGGCCGGGTCCACGAGCCGCGGTCTCCACGCGCCCGGCATCGGGGCCGCGTCCTCGGGGATGAAGCGGTGCGTCACGGCGAGCAACCGGAACAGTTCCGGGTTGCCCACCTCGAAGTTCGGAATCACCTGCTGCGTGTACGGGCTGTTCCCGCGCACCGGGCGCGGGTCGTCCACCACGAACGCGAGGAACTCGCGGTAGTGCCGCACATCGAGCGGGTTGTAGCCGCGCGGCGTGCCCACGCGGTACACCATCGACTGCGCCGCGCCGACGCCGAGGAACGACGCCTGCGCGTTCTCGCCCCCGGTGTCCCAGTCGAGCACGCGAACGAGTTCCGGCTGCGGTCGCGAGGTGAAGTAATCCATCGCGGGCGACGACGGGTACAGCTCCGCTTGCGGCTTCACCGCGGGGAAGAGCGTGATCGGTGCGACGAGATCGACGAGCAGCACGCCGAGCCACAACGCCGTTCGCGCGCGCACCGAGGAGGTTTGGTTCTGAAGTACACGCACGAACGGCACGAGGACAGCGACCACCGCGACCCAGTACGCGACGAACGCCCACCACGCGGCACCGGTCGCGAACCACAAGCCGATGATGGTGGGGATGCCGACGAACAGCGCGACGCGGCGGAACCCGCGCGCGAGCGCGGCCCGCGCGTCGAGCGACCACGCGGCGCGGGTGGCCGCGTCGGTGCTGACGCCCGCGAGGAACGCGAGCGGGAACGCGGCGACGAGCAGCATCCGCGTCGGCACGCGGAACAGGCCGAACCCCGGCAGCCACTCGACGAGCGCGGCCCCGCCAATGGAGTACGCGACCAGTCCGCACAGCACGCCGAACTGCCACCGCGCGCGGCCCCCGGCGACGAGCGGAGCCGCTACCGCCGCGGTGAGCCAGAACGCCCCGAACACGCCCTGCGTCTCCCACGTGTGCGGCGGCGAGTACGACAGCGACGGCCCCACGAGTGCCAGCGCGGTCCGGAGGCCGATGGTCAGCGCGCCGCTCCCTTCCACTTCGCCGCTTCGCGCCGACCACTGCGCCGCTTCCCACGTCGGCAGCAGTTGAACCGCGTCGAGCAGGCCGGCGAGCGCGACCGCCCCGGCCCAGCACGCGGCCCACCGGGCGAGCCGCGCGCGGTCCGCCGGGAGCGTCCACGCGAGCGCGAACAGACCCGCGTAGAACGCCCACTGCGGGTGCGTTCCCAGACCCAGAAGTGCGAGCGCGACGCCCGCGCCGAGGACCGCCCACGCGCTCCGGTTCGCGACGCCGCGCTCGATGAGCAACAGCACCAGCGGCAGCCACGCCAGCCCGACGGTGATGGTGTGCCCGGCGAGGAGGAGGTGCGTCATCCACTTGGAAGAGAGCATGAAGCCGACCGCGGCGACGAGGCTCCCCACTTCGTTCAACGTGTGCGACCGCGCGTAGAGGAACGCGAACGCGCCGGCCGCGAGGACGTGCAGCGCGACCACCCAAGTGAGCGCCGCCCCGACCGCGCCTTCCGGCACGAGGTACGTCACCGCGTACGGCGGGTAGAACACCCCGACCTGGATGTCGTGAACGAACGGTGTCCCGCAGAAGTGGTGCGGGTTCCACAGCGGCAGTTCGCCGCTCTCGTTCCACTCGCGGTTGAGGAACAGTTTGGCGGGGAGGTGTTCCGCGAGGAAGTCGGAGTACGGGGCGTAGAGCGTCTGCGCCGGGTGCAGGACGAGCGGGTGAAAGTAGAGCAGCCAGAGGAGCGCGAGGAGGCTGAAGGGCCGGAGCCGCGCGGCCATTCGGTGTCCTCCTCACGGGGTCGGAAATCAGTACGGGCCGGTCATGAACGAGGTGATGATCTTCACCTTCGGTAACGCTTTCTGCAGCGCGGCGTGACCGGCGGGCGTCGTTTTCGTCCCGCCGACCTTCAGTTCGGTCAGCACTTTCATGCCGCCCAGTTCCTTCAACCCGGCGTCCGTGAGGTCCGTGAAGGTGAGGTCGAGCGAGCGGAGCTTGGCGAGTTTCGCGACGTGCGGCATCGCCTTATCCGCGCCGCGGTGAGAGTTGCCCAGTTTCAGCATCTCCAACCCCGTCATTGAGCCGACCGCTTTCATCCCGTCCTCGGTGAGCGGTCCAACGGAGAGGTCTAACTCTTTCAACCCGGACAGTCCCTTCAGTTCGACGGTCGCCGCTTCGGGTAATTCCTTGCCCGAGAGACGCAGCGAAGTGAGTTTCGGTAGTCCCGCGAGCGCCTTCATCCCGGTCGCCTTCATCCCGGTCGCGTCCGCGTTTAGTTGCGTCAGGTTCTTGAGTGTGGCGAGCGCGGTCAGGTTGGCGTCGCCGACCGGGAAGCCGAGCGTCAGGTTGGTGAGATCGGTGAGCGCCGCGAGTTTCGCCAAGCCGGCCGGGGGGGTCGTCGGCGGGTTGCCGCCGACGTATTGGGGCAACAGGGTGAGCTTCCGCAGGGTCTTCATCTTGGCAACAGCTTCAAAGAACGGGGCCGAGTCGTTGGGGGCAACGCACATGAGTTGTACCAGCGAATGGAACCCGGAGACATCCCCCGCAGAGAACGGTTCGTCGGTCGGCGCGCTCAGAGATTCGAGGTTTTTGAGCTTGTGTAACGGGCGGAGAATTTCTGGCTTGATGCGGGCCAGATATATGCTCACGGTGCGGATCGAAGGCACCTTCGCGATCGCGCCGAAGTGTTCGACGGTGAACTGTCCGTCGCCCAAGAACAGTTCCTTGATCGGCGGGCCATCGGGCAGTTCCTTGAGCGCCGCGAGGTCGGTGGAGCCTGAGAATGCAATCGTATCGAGCGTCGGGTGATCCTTCAGCAGTTTCAGCACGCCCGGTGCGAACTTCACGTCGTAGCCGCCGAGTCGCTTGAGGTGCTTCATGTCCTTGAGAAGCGCCGCGGTTTTCTCGTCGATCGTCCGGGCGTAGTAACCCAGCCCGATCACCGGCTTGTCCGGGTGCTTCTCGTCCACCGTAACGTCGGTCGCACCCTTCTTTAACTCTGCGGCGGCTTTCGCCTCCTCCGGTGAGACCTTGTCCTGCGCGCCCGCGGGGCGGGCGCACAGCCCGGCCGCGAGGACCGCGAGCCCGATCACCACGCAACGGTTCATGTTGGACCTCGTAAGTATTACTTCTTCCTGATCCCCGGTTGGCCGTCCAACGCGCCGGGCAGTTGACCGGCCGGGGCGTACGCGGTGCCCGATGACCGGAACAGGCTCACGAACACGAGCAGCGACGACCCGACGCACCCGAACGCGAGCGCGAACGTCACCACCCGCGCGACCGCCGCCGGGATCACCAGTTGCCACAAGCACACGCCGACCAACAGCACGCAACTCATCGGCAGAAAGTACTTCAAGCAGGTCATCATCACCTGGTCGATGCGCAGCCGCGGCAGGCTCCACCGCATCCACATCATCACCAGCACGAGGCCCGAACACTTCCCGATGAAGACGGTCAGATTCAGCAAGCTGCCGGCCCAGAACCCGAACTCGACCGACGGCTCGAACGGGAGGAACCCGGTGTGCCAGCCGCCGAGAAAGAGCAGGGCGGCCAGCCCGCTCACCGCGAACATGCTGCCGTACTCCGCGAGGAAGAAGTACGACCACCGGATGCCGCTGTACTCCGTGTGGAACCCCGCGACCAACTCGCTCTCCGCTTCCGCGAGGTCGAACGGCGCGCGCTTGCAACTCGCGGTCGCGGTGATGAAGAAGATGAAGAACGCGACGAACGTGAACGGGTCGTGGAACACGTTCCACCCCCAGAACCACCCCTGCTGTTGCGTGCCGATGACGTTCAGGTTTAAGGTGCCCGCGACGCACACCGGCACCACCACGCACATCGCGCGGGGCACCTCGTAGCTCACCACCTGCGCCGCCTCGCGGACGCCGCCGAACAGCGCCCACTTGCTCGCGGACGCGTACCCGGCCAGCACGATGCCGAACACCTCGCTCGACAGCACCGCGAGCATGAAGAACACCGCGACGTTCAACTCCTGCGCGACCAGCCCGGCCCCGAACGGCAGCGCGAGGAAGCCGCAGAAGCTCGCGCAGAACGCGAGGTACGGGGCGAGCCTGAATAGGAACCGGTCCGCGCCGGCGGGGGCGAGGTCTTCCTTCGCGATGAGCTTGACGCCGTCGGCGAGCGATTGGAGCAGCCCGAACGGCCCGACGCGGGTGGGGCCGAGCCGGTCCTGCATCCGCGCGGACACCTTCCGCTCGGCCCAGATGCCGAGGAACGCGGACAGGCCGACGAACCCGAACACCAGCCCCGCCGCGACCGACCCGAAGGCGACGAGGTTCCACGGGTGCGGCAGATATTCGGACCAGAACTCGGGCACGACGAATTACCCAGTTGAGATGTCGATGATGCGGTGAAGTCGATACTGTATCGTGCGGGCGATTGCGGCACAAGGAGCGGTTTAGCGCCGGTCCCGGAGGGACCGCGCGTTCCGAACGACCATGAACCACCTGCGGCAGCGATTCAGTACCGCGACCGTGCGGCCGTTCACACAGCGCCCCAGCAACGCCGCGCTTCCGCGCGCACTGCGGTCGCGGCAAGAGCCGGGCGAACCCGTTTCGCGCGAGCCGCACGCCCGCGACGGCCCGCTCGCGCGCCTCGAAGCGGCGCTCCTGATCGCCGACGAACCGCTCGCGGCGCGGAAGCTCGCGGACGCGGCCGGACTCAGGGACGCGGCCGAAGCCCGCACCGCGATCGAGAAGTTGCAGCGCCTCTACGACGCGGACGGCTCCGCGTTCCAGGTCGAGGAGATCGCCGGCGGGTATCAGTTGCTCACGCGCCCGCAGTACCACCCGTGGCTCGCCCGGCTCAAGCGCACCGGCCACGAACTGCGGCTCACGCCCACCACGCTCGAGACGCTCGCGGTGGTCGCGTACAAGCAACCCATCATGCGGGCGGAAGTTGAGAAAGTGCGCGGCGTCGCGTGCGGGGACGTGATCCGGCAGTTGATGGAGAAGGGGTTGGTCCGCGTCGCCGGCCGGCACGACTCGCTCGGCCGCCCGCAGGTGTACGCGACGACCAAGAAGTTCCTCCAGGCGTTCGGATTGAACGTGCTCAACGACCTGCCCGAAGTCGAGTCGCTCCGCCGGCCGACGTGAGGGCGGCCCGCTCATAGACTACCTGCATGAACCGCCGCCACTTCCTCGCCGCGTCGTCTCTCGCCGGGCTGTCCGCGTTCGGCGGGTGCGGCGGCCCGCGCTACGACTTCGAGTTGCTCAACGTCTCCTACGATCCGACGCGCGAACTGTACCGCAAGATCAACCACGCGTTCGCCGCGTACTACCAGCGCGAGGCGGGCAAGACGGTGCGCGTGCGGCAGTCGCACGGCGGGTCCGGCAGCCAGGCGCGGTCCGTCATCGACGGCATCCAAGCTGACGTGGTGACGCTCGCCATGTGGGCCGACATCGACAACATCCGCTCGCAGGGTTTGATCGCGGACGGGTGGGAGGGCCGGCTCCCGAACCGATCGCTGCCGTACCACTCGACCATCGTGTTCGTGGTGAGGGAGGGGAACCCGTTCGGCATCAAGGATTGGCCCGACCTGTTGAAGCCCGGCGTGAAGGTCATCACCGCGAACCCCAAGACCGGCGGCGGGGCGAAGCTCGCGCTCCTCGGCGCGTGGGGGTCGGTGTTGAAGTCGCCCGGAGGTTCGCCGGCCGCGGCACGCGACTTCGTCACGAAGATGTACCGACACGTGCCGGTGCTCGACACCGGTGCCCGCGGGGCCACGGTCACGTTCGCGCGCAAGAACATCGGCGACGTTCACCTGACCTGGGAGAACGAGGCGTGGCTGGAGAAGCGCGAGCTGAAGGACGCCGTCGAGATCGTCTACCCGAAGGTGAGCATCCGCGCCGAACCGCACGTCGCGCTCGTGGACGCGAACGTTGACCGCAAGGGCACCCGCGCCGCGGCGGAGGCGTATCTCAAGTTCCTCTACGCGCCGGCCGCGCAGGAGCTGATCGCGGAGACGTTCTTCCGCCCCGGCGAGCCGGAGGTGACGAAGCGGTACGCCGACCGGTTCCCCGCGATCGAGTTGTTCCGCGCGACCGATCCGGAGGTGGGGCTGGGCGACTGGAACACGATCCAGACCGACTTCTTCGCCGAGGGCGGCATCTTCGACCAAATCTACCAGTCCGGTC